>CAYXZE010000177.1:4011-5710 GCA_964469395.1 uncultured Luteolibacter sp. | reverse complement strand
CCCGCGATCTGAAACGCTACCAGGCCATGCCGCTCAAGCTCAACTCGCAGCCCCTGCGGCGCGGCACCTCGCATCTTTACGAGCGGATCGCCGAAGCCGTCGGCCTGGCGCTGGGCGAGGACGCGCTGGCATCCGGGAAATTCAAGATCCACACCACCATCCTCGCCGAGGCGCAGAACGCGGCGCAGAAATCGTTGTTAGAGAGTCTCACCAGGGCGGAGGCGCGTCCGGGCTACCGGCAGCAGAAGCATAAGGACTACCGCAAGAGCGATCCGAAACCGGCGGAATACCTGCAGGGCGCGGTGCTGATGATGGACCATGAAACCGGCGAGGTGCTCGCCCACGTCGGCGGGCGCGACTACGCGCAGGTGCCCTATGATTTCATCGAACTCGGCAAGCGCCCGCTCGGCACAGCGTTTTTCCCCTACGTTTACGCCGCCGGACTGAGTGGCGGCCAGACTCCGGCGACGATCGTCGAGGACGAGCCGATGGACAACCGCGCGGTGATGGTCGGCGGGCGGGAAGGGATTCTCGGCGAGTGGGGCATGGAAATTTCCTCGCCGGTTTATGAAGGGAAAATCCCGGCGCGCGAGGCGCTGGAGAAATCGAAAATCGCCGCCACGGTGCGCTTCGCCGGGCAGGCGGGATTGCAGCGGGTGGTGGATACCGGCGTCGCCTTCGGCCTGCCGCTGCAAAAAGCCGAGTTGCTGCCCCGTCTGGCGGTGGGCTTTGATGAAGTCTCGATGAAACAAGCGGTGCGGGCGATGACCGCATTTCCACAGGGCGGAAAACTCGGTCCGGTGGAGCTGGTCTATCTGGACCGGGTGGAGAATTCCGAGGGCCGCGTCGTTTACCGCCACAAAAAACAACCCCGCCCGCAGCGCCAGATCATCGACGAAGCGACCGCCTGGCAGGTCCACAGCATGATGGCCGACTCGCTGGTGAATGGCAGCTCAAAGGGCGCTCTCGACGGCCTGCTGGAACGACCGTTCAGCGGCGCGGCGAAGGGCGGCTCGACCCATGATTTCACGGATTCCTGGTTCATCGGTTATAACAAGCGCGTCACCTGCGGGGTGTGGACCGGATTCCTGATGAGCAATGGCGAGCCGACTTACCCCGGAGCCTTCAGCCGCGACCTTTCGATGCCGGTCTGGCAGGCGACCATGAATGCGGCGGCTCCATCCTTCAGCGGCGGGAAATTGACCCCGCCGGCGAGCGTGGTTCAGGTTCCCGTGTGCTCGACCTCCGGTCAACGGGCGACCCAGTTTTGCCAGGAACATGTCGAGGACATGAAATCCGGGACCATTCGTTCGCGCTCGACCGCGGTGCTCGAATATTTCCGCAGGGGAACGGAAAACCTGCCGTTTTGCACCGTGCATTCCGGAACTCTCGGCGAAGGAGGCGGGGCGGACATCGAGGTTTTCAACCTGCCCGCACTCGACGCCGTGCCGGTGCGCCCGAAAAAGCCGGTGCTGGTCGGAGACGATCCGTATCACACCGAGGTTCCAAGCTTCGCCGCGACCTCCGCCGAGCCGGGATTCGTCCGCCGCCGGACCAACGTGCTCGACAGCCTCGACCTCGGCGATGTCGAGGAAGGCATCCCGCTCAAGCGGCCAAAGCGGCTGGAGATTGAAGATGAGTGAGGCTGGCCACCCGCCGGGAACACCGAGCCCCGGCTCGGCGCGTTCCCGCTCCATTT
>CAYXZE010000177.1:0-3911 GCA_964469395.1 uncultured Luteolibacter sp. | reverse complement strand
TTTGATCCCTTTCCGGATGAAGGCCGCATCATCCCTTTCGGCACCGGTGCCGCCATCTTTTACAATTACGTCGATTACCAGTTCGAGAACCAGACTCCTTGGACGTTTCAAATCCGCCTGTGGCTGACGGAAAAAACGCTGGAAGGAGATTTGCGCTGCTCGGATGAGTTGGAACACAAATATCGGGTGATCGAGAAAAACCATGCCTTTCTGAAAATCGGCGGGCGGTTTTATCGGGCCAACGAGATTTGGCGGAAAAAGACCCGCAAGTGCGAAAGTATCGCGGAATCCGAAACCATGATCACGCGCAACTTCGCGCTGCTGAAATATGAGCCTGCGGATTTTCTGGAGGTCGAAGAAGGAGCTTCGTTCGTCACGCTTCCGGATTAGCCGGGGTGTTGGAATCCCCGCCGGGAACGCTCGGCGCACCTGAATGATGATCGTTAGATTCATGTCGAGCCGGTGCACGGCGTTCCCGGGTCAGTAGATTTCCACCTAAATTCAGAAGTGAGAACCACGGAAAGTAAAAGAGATGACCGCATTTACCCAAAAGATGAGATCCCCGAGCTCCGCGACTTTCTTTTTTTCCGTGTATTCCGTGTATTCCGTGGTTCGCCATCTTCCTCTCCTTTATCAAAATTGCCTCACCTTACAAATTTAGCCTTGCGAACCAAACTTAGCCCAAACTAAGTTTTCGCCGTTATGAACGTTTCCACCACCCCAACCTCACTCTTTCTCGCGGCGCTGGCGTGCGGGATTTCCCTTTCCTCCGCCGCCGGACTCCGCCCGCTCAGCACGGACCGGCCCGACACCACCGAGAGCCCGCACACCGTGGATGCCAGCCATTTCCAATTTGAAATGGAACTCGCAAGCTGGAGCCGGGATCGCGGCGACGAGGAATTCTCACTCGGCGAGATCAATGCCAAAATCGGCCTCAATCCCTGCACGGACCTGCAAGTGGTCGTGCCATTTTACACCCGCGTGAACCATGGTGCCGAAGGTTTCGGTGATGTGACAATCCGCGTGAAATACAACCTCTGGGGCAATGACGGGGGCGCGACGGCCCTGGCGCTGATGCCGTTCGTCAAAGTTCCCACGGCAAACGGCGATCCGGGCAATGGCGAGTTCGAGGGCGGCTTGATCGTCCCGTTCGGCTTCGAAGGCCCGGCGGGTTGGTCCTGCGCGGTGATGGCGGAAGCGGATTTGGCGGCGGATGAAGATGGCAGCGGCCACCATCTGGTTGCGGTGACTTCCGCCACGGCCAGCCACTCGGTGACTGAAAATACCGCCATTTTCCTGGAACTCGTCAGCGTGCTCAGCGCCGACTCCGGGGCGGACTGGGAAGCCTATTTCAACACCGGGATGACTTGGGCGATCAAGCCCACCTGGCAGCTCGACGGCGGCGTCCGCGTGGGCCTCACGAAAGCTTCCACCGATGTCACCCCGTTCCTGGGCCTGAGCACCAAGTTTTGACCAAAAATTTAGCCTGATCTAATTTTCTACATTGAATCGATATGAAAAACGCCCTTGATACTCTCATGAAATCCGGTTTCCGCCGCAGGAACGCGTTGGTGCTCGCCGCCGGCGTGTGCGCCCTGTTCGCCGTCGGTTGCGGCGAAACGAAAAAGAAATCCGCTTCGGGCAAAAAACGGGTGGTCACGAGCTTCACCATCATCGCCGACATGGCCCGCGAAGTCGCGGGAGACGCCGCCGAAGTGGAATCGATCACCAAGCCCGGAGCCGAAATCCACGGCTACGAACCGACGCCGAAGGACATCGTCAAGGCACAGGGCGCGGACCTCGTGTTGTGGAACGGCATGAACCTCGAACTGTGGTTTGAAAAATTCTTCACCAACGTCAAGGACGTGCCCGGCGCGGTGCTCACCGAGGGCATCACGCCGCTGGGCATCAGCGAGGGACCATACACCGGCAAGCCGAACCCCCACGCGTGGATGTCGCCCGCGAACGCCGTGATCTACGTGGAAAACATCCGCCGCGCACTGGTGAAAATGGATCCCGCCAACGAGGCGGCCTACACCGCCAACGCCGCCGCCTACACCGCGAAAATCAAGGCTCTGGACGAACCGGTGCGCCAGAAGCTGGAAACCATCCCGCAGGAGCAACGCTGGCTGGTCAGCAGCGAGGGCGCGTTTTCCTACCTTTGTGAAAACTACGGACTCCGCCAGCTTTACCTCTGGCCGATCAACGCGGATGCCCAGGGCACGCCGCAGCAAGTGCGCCAGGTCATCGACGGCGTGCGGGCGAACAAGATCCCGGTCGTCTTTTCCGAAAGCACCGTCAGCGACAAGCCGGCCCGCCAGGTCTGCAAGGAAACCGGAGCACGCTACGGCGGCGTGCTTTATGTCGATTCCCTGACCGACGCGGACGGTCCCGCGCCGACCTATCTGAAATTGTTAGAAGCGAATGCCGACACCATCGTGAAAGGATTCCTAGCGCCCGAATGAACCCTCAGGAAAATCTCCCGCGACTGGATGTCGATGACGTGTCGGTGGCCTACTCCAACGGCCACCTCGCGCTGCACAACGCGTCGTTCTCTCTAACCGGCGGCACGATCTGCGCGCTGGTGGGCGTGAACGGCAGCGGCAAGTCCACGCTTTTCAAAAGCATCATGGGCTTCGTGACGCCACGGGCCGGCAGCGTGAAAATCAACGGCCTGCCGATCCGCACGGTGCTCAAGCAGCGGCTCGTCGCCTACGTGCCGCAGGCGGAGGAGGTGGACTGGCAGTTTCCCGTCAGCGTCCGGGACGTGGCGATGATGGGCCGCTACGGCGCGATGAATTTCCTTCGCATCCCGCGGGCGGTGGACAAGGCGAAGGTGGAGGAAAGCCTGCGCCGCGTGTCGATGTGGGAGTTCCGCGACCGCCAGATCGGCGAGTTGAGCGGCGGGCAGAAAAAGCGCGTTTTCCTCGCCCGCGCGCTGGCCCAGGGCGGACGGGTGATTTTGTTAGACGAGCCGTTCACCGGCGTGGATGTGAACACCGAGGAGGCGATCATCGAGTTGCTCCGCGAGCTCCGCGCGGCCGGCTGCATCATCCTCGTTTCCACCCACAACCTCGGCAGCGTGCCGGAATTCTGCGATCAGGCGGTGCTCATCAACCGCACCGTGCTGGCCTGCGGCCCCACATCCGAAGTGTTCACGGAAAAAAACCTCGCGGCCACTTTCGGCGGCGTGCTCCGGCAGTTCCAGTTCGAGCAATCCACCGTCCAGGAACACGACGGCCGGACGATCCGCGTCCTCACCGACGACGAGCGCCCGCTGGTATTCGGCAAGGACGGCCACCTCGAATACAAGGACCGCGGCGAACACGCGGAATTGGTGAAACAGAGAACCGAGGAACATGAATGATTTTCGCCATGCCATTGATTGGCTCCTCGCGTGGCCCCTGATCCGGTGTCGCGCCGCGACACAATCCCCGGTTTCGCTGATCGTCCGTGCCCGCGTCCGTGTCCGTGGGCTGAAGCCCACGGCTACCTTGCTTGACCGCTCTGCGGTCGTGGAATCGACCATGTTTTATGCTTTCTGAACTTTTAACGCCGTTTCACTACGACTACATGCTGCGGGCCATCTGTGTGAGCGCACTGATAGGCGGCACCTGTGGATTTCTATCATCGTTCGTCACGCTCAAGGGCTGGTCGCTGATGGGGGACGCCTTGTCGCACGCGGTGGTTCCGGGGGTGGCGGTAGCGTATATTCTCGGGCTGCCGTTCGCGCTGGGAGCGTTTGTCGCGGGGCTGCTGGCAGCGGGCACGATGGCCTTCATCAAGGCGAAGAGCCGCATCCGCGAGGACGCAACCATCGGCATCGTGTTCACCGCCTACTTCGCGCTCGGCCTGCTGCTGATCTCGCTATTTCCGGCTCGGGTGGATCTGAAGGTCATCCTGCTGGGAAA
>CAYXZE010000176.1:0-5734 GCA_964469395.1 uncultured Luteolibacter sp. | reverse complement strand
TTCAATTTTCGGCATCCCAGCATTCCTCAGTGTTTAGCAGATTTCCGAGAATCACAGTGGCGGATTGGGAGCGACCGAAAAGTTTTTCCGGAGTGTTGGCGGAAATCGGGATCAGCTCGGCGGCCGGGCGACCGTGGCGGGTGATGGTGACGCGGGATTTTTCCTTTTGCACCTGATCAATAACACCGAGGCACTTGGCTTTGAATTGCGTAACCGTCATGTCCATGAGTCAAAGTAGTCACGCCATGGTCATTTTTCGAGATTTTTTATCGTGAACCCGCACCCGGCGGCGGCAAACCTCGACCACGCCATCCCCCTCCCCGCCAAGCCTCCCGTCGGCTCCAAGCTTTTCTGCGGATTCGAAGCACTGGCGGATTCACCTCTTTAACCTTCGATCCACGGCACCTGCCGCAGCATTTCCCACTGCAACAACACACCGGGAACGATGAAGGAGACCACAAACAACACGGGCACCACGAGAGCAAGGCAGAGCGAGGTTCCGAAACTCCAATAACGATTCGTCCTCGCCGCCCATCCCGCGAGAAAGCGATGGGAAAACACCGTCGCTAACAAAAACGCCCCGAGACCAGGTCCCCAAGTCCCAACATCCCACGACATCGAGGGAAGATTCCGGCTCAGGAAAAACCAGAAGCCCGTGACGAGTTCGATCAGAACCAAATCGTATCCTCCAAAAGGCGCGAAAATCGCGAGTAAGTTCGCCGTCAGAAACAACCCCAGACCGATCCTCACGATGAAGCCAAATACCCGGTGCTTCATCTGGAGCTTGCCGGTTGAACCTTTGCCTGTGCGTTCCGGAGAATCTGTTCCAACTGTTCTGCCGGAATCGATCTCACTGACAAATCTCCATAGCCTACTACAATTTTGCCGCCCTCCCGAATAAGAGGTGAAATAATCAGAGGATCGTTATCAACCACTTCTCGCTTCCCGCCCGGATGAAGCAGGATGAATGGTTCCCGTAGTCTGCCGCTTCCAACTTTCACCCATGACATCTGCGCTGGAAGCTCCATCTCAAGTTCGAGTTCTTCAAATGAAACAGGATAGCGCCCCTTATCGTCATAAAATCCCGCAAGCGCCAATGTCAGTTGCCGGGCACCACTCATGGCCGAGAAGAGTCCGCTACTATGATTGCTCCTGATCCACCGCTCACTCATCAGCCAAACCGTTTGATGGACCACTCCACTCAGGGCGATCGCGGCTCCACAACCGAGTAGCAGCAGCGCGATCGAGGAGACCGTATTTGCCGGTCGCCACGCCAATGGAGATTTTTTCGCAGCCAAACACCGGCAAATGAAACGGTGAATCAAAACTCCGGCCAGAATGAGACAACCCGCCGGCAACAGGATGGCGGGCCACTTTGCCAGAAACGGAGGCAATGCCTTCCCCGCATGAAGAAACCAGCCGACCAGAAAATGGAACGGCATTTGGATCAAGAAAACGGCCCGCCCCCCCGATAATAAAACCCAAAAAAATAAAATCACGAAACTCACCAACACCACTAGGATAAGCCACTTATCAGCTCTCGTTGCCGGAGCCTGGGTTGTCATCGGTTCTTCGCTCATCATTTCAATTGATCATCGAGTTGCACTTTCAGCGTTCCTTCCGAACGATCCTCAATGCTGCCATCCGCCAACAACACGAATCGCCTCCCTCCCGCGGCTGATGGCTCATAGACCATCACATCCCGCCCGACTCCGGGACGCACATTTGGCATCAGGCAGTAAAAACCGCCACCTTTGAAATTCCACACCTCATGGTCGATGCCCCCGATCAACGGGCTGGCGGGCGGATTTCCATCATGAGCTTTCGCATAATCCCAGATGACATTTTGAATCCTCCTCAACGCTTGTCTGCGCTCATCCTTCGCAAGCGACGCCGGCTCGTTTTCACGGAGACGATAGCCCGCCCCCTGCTTTTCCCACACTCCCGGCGTGAGCAACTCGCGCGCCCCGGAAATCATCGTCAGCACGACGTAAAACATCAGTCCGGTCATGAAAACCACTCCGAGCGCCTGAAGATATTTGAGCCGTGGCAGGGAAACGAAAGACTTCGCCAACTGGTTCCAGATAATTTTCACCACCCACGAAATCAACAGATAGGCGAAGAGAAAAAACGAGAGCGCGTCGATTCTCGCGCGGGCAACATCCGTGAGCGTGATAACAGTCATCCCGGCGGAAGCCTGACTGGCGGCGAAAAGCCAAATACCGGGAACAAGTCCCACGGGGAAAAGTTTCATAGGCGAGTTCTGCGAATACCTTGGTGAACACCTCTGACGCTGACAAGATGTTTTCCCGCCGGGAAAACCATTGAAATCTTCCGGAACACGAATATCCTCCCCGTTGGCAATGAACATCAAGTCAATCATCGCGCTGTTCATGGGACTGGTCATCCAGTTCTCCCAGGCGCAGCCGTGTTTGACAGCCGCCCCCGCGAAATCGTGTGTCGAGAATGAATCGTCCTCGTGCTGCTGCGGCGACTTCCAATCCTGCCCGTGCGTCAGCGAAAGCCCCCCCGACCAAAAGCCAGCCCCGCTGATTCCCGGCGCGGTTGACTTGAAACCGCTCATTTCAAAAGCCCCGGAACCCTGCGGCTCCGAAACCTTGGCTTCGCCGCCGCCAACCGCCGCGCTTCCCGCCGCGACGCTATTAGAACGTCGGAGTGGTTATACGGGCGTGCCGCTGTCCGTGGCCTTCTGCCGTTTCATCATCTGAGTCCGCGCCCTGACAGGCGTACTATGCCCATCCATCGCGGCAGCCTCGTGGCCGCCACCGATCCGGTGCCTGGAATTTCCATCCAATGACTCACATGACTGATGAAACGATCACTCTCCATTCTAACCGGCCTCCTCGTGGCCGGAAGCTTCCTGCACGCGCGGGAAATTAAAACTTTGAACGAGAACTTCCTGTCCGGCCTGCGCCAGGAAGCCGCGCGCTCCCACCCCTCCGCCGTCGCCGGAAAACACCGCGCGGCAGCCGCCGGTCACGATGCCCGCGCCGTCCGCCTGTGGGACGATCCCATGGTCGGCCTCGGCTTCATGGCAGCGGAAAAAATGATGCGCGTGGACGATGGCGACATCATCGTCGGCATCGAGCAACCGCTGCCCAAGCCCGGCATGTTCGACGCCCGGAAACTCAAAGCCGAAGCCATGCGCCGCGCGGAAACGGAAAACTCCCGCACCCCCGCCCTCGCCGTCGGCGCGGAAGCCGCCCGCAACGCCATCGAACTCGCACTCGCCGACGAATCGATCTCCCTCCAGCAATCGCAAATCACCTGGCTCGCCGCCATGGTGGAAAACGCCCGCCAAATGGCCGCCGCGCCCACCGGCTCGGCCAGCGACGCCCTCCGCATGGAAATCGAATTGGCCAAGGAAAAGCAAATCCTCGACGCCGCCCGCCGCAGTCGCGAAAGCATCGCCCAAAAGCTCAACCTCACCCTCGGCCGTCCGTTGGAATCGCCCTGGCCCGCGCTGAAACTCCCGCCCACCCCGCCGCCCGTGCCGCTCGCCCGGGCCGAGATCGCCCGCATCCCCCATGCGAATCCCAAGGTCCGCGCGATGCGCGAAATGGCCGGAGCCGCCAACGCCGAAACCCGCGTGGCCGACCGAGAACGCCAACCGCAAGTCTCGGTCGCCATCGACGCCAATGTTTACTCGGGCGGCGATTTCCGCAGCGCCATGGTCGGCGTGAAAATGAGCCTGCCATGGGTCAACGATCCGTCCTATCAGGCGAACATCGCCGCCGCCCGCAGCCGCGAGGCCGCCGCCACCCGGGAAGTGGAAATCACCCGCCGCGAAGTCGCCGCCATGGTTCTCACCACCGTCACGGAGGCCGCCAACGCCGCAGCCCAGGCCCGCGCTTACTCCGGTGAAATCCACGAGAAAGCCCGCCAGGCCTCCCAATCCGTCGAAGCTGGCTGGATCAGTTCCAAGTCTTCTCTAACCGACCTGCTCGACTCCTCCCGCACCCTGCTTTCCATCCGCCTCGAACAACGCCGCATGATCGCCATGCAGCTCGCCGCGCTCGAAGAACTCCGCACCCTCGTCCCCACCCGCTGATCCCATGAAAACCTTCCTCACCATTCTCATCACCGCCTTGTTAGCCGCAGGCGCCACCTGGCTCGCCTTGCGGAAACATCCTCAGGAATCCGCCACCTCCGAACGCAAGCCGCTCTACTATCAAAGCGCCATGCACCCGTGGATCAAAAGCGACAAACCCGGCCGCTGCACGATCTGCGGCATGGAACTCACCCCGGTTTATCCCGGAGAAAAAGGCTTCGACGCCACCGGCGGAGGAAACACCATCGCCCTCTCGGATTCGCAAATCCAAGTGCTCAACGTCCAAACGGAAACCGCGAAAATCCAACCGCTCGCCCGCACCCTGCAAGTCTCCGGCGTCATTGATGACGATGCCACCCGCCACCGCATCCTCTCCGCCTATATCGATGGCCGCATCGACAAACTCCATGTGAACTACATGGGTGCCGAGGTCGAGGCCGGCCAGCCCCTCGCCGAGTTCTACAGCCCGGACCTGCTGCAAGCCGAGCGAGAATACCGCCAGCTCACCGGAGAGCTGCGGAAAAACACCGGCCTGCGCCTCCGCCAAATGGGACTCACCCCCGAACAGCTCGAAGCCATTTCTAACAAACCATCCGACTCGCTCGCCTCGCAGATTCTATCACCCGTCAGCGGCACCGTGGTCGGCCAGAACGTTTACGAAGGCCAATACGTCGCCACCGGCGAGCGGTTGTTCGAAATCGCCGATTTCTCCACCATGTGGTTCATGTTCCGCGCCTACGAACAGGACCTGCCATGGATCCAGACCGGCCAGACCGTCACCGTCAGCTCCCCCGCCCTGCCCGGCAAATCCTTCGAGGGAAAAATCACCTTCATCGACCCCAATTTCGAAGAAGCCACCCGCTCGACCAAAGTGCGCGTGGAACTGCCCAACCCGAAAATCGACGGTCGTCGCGCACTCCTGCACCGCCTCTATGCCGACGGTCTGGTAAAAATCGACGCGCCCGCCGTTCTAACCATTCCGCGCTCCGCCCTCATCCGAACCGGCCCCGAAGCCGTGGTTTACGTCGATCTGGACGGCGGAGCCTACACCCACACCCCGGTGCAAACCGGCCGCCACGGCGACACCGACGTTGAAATCCTATCCGGCCTGAAAGCGGGCGACAAGGTCGTCACCCGCGGCAACCTGCTCATCGACGGCCAGGCCGAAATGAACCGCGCCTTCATGTCAACCGTGACCGAACCCGTGGCGATGACCGCCGAACTCACCGCGGAACAAATCAAACACATCACGGATTTCATCCGGCTCGCCGATGCCATGTCCGCAGCCCTTGCCGCAGACGATCTCGCGGATTTCAACAAGGCAAGCGAACCGGCGATGAAAACCACCGGAACCTTCATTCAAACCATCGCCGGACTTCCCGTTCCGAAAGAATCCATCGAGGCCCTCGACAAAGCCCGTCATTTCCACGGCTTTCAGGATCTCAAAGCCGCGCGCGCCGCATTCCACCCGTTTTCCATGGCCGCGGCGGCCGTCGTCGAATCCCTGCGGAAAACCAATAACTTTCCCGACGTGCGGATCTGGGAATGCCCGATGGTCGATGAAGCCATCCCGAACGCGCCGAAAAAAGGCCGCTGGCTCCAAACCGGAAAACGCCCCGGAGCCAATCCCTACTTCGGCGCGGAAATGCTCAACTGCGGAAC
>CAYXZE010000175.1:0-5770 GCA_964469395.1 uncultured Luteolibacter sp. | reverse complement strand
GAATGTCTCGTCTTTGCCTCTTATCGCGACAGGTGCAGCGATTTGTCGATCAGGCTCAGGAAGTCCGCGCGGTCGGCGGGGAGGTTTGAGGAGGCGGTTTCGCGGGCGAGGGCGGCGAGGATTTCCGCATCAATGATGCCGTCGAGGTCGCCAGCCAACCATTGTGAGAAGGTGCAGACGAGGGCGGCGAAGCGGGCGTCGTCGGAAGGTTCGGCATCGGCCTCGCGGACTAGGGAGATCGCGGGGGCGGGCTGGTCGTTGGTGATCCATTCGATGGTGCCGAGGGCGCTGCCGTTGTTAGATGGCTCGATCTCGATGGCGAGGGTGGTGGCGGCATTCGCGGGAAGTTTGGCGGGGAGCGGGCCGCCGGTGGGGCCGCCGGTCGGGGTGAAGCCTAGCAGCCGGTAGCGGAGGACGGTTGCTGGATTGGCGTGGAACGAAATTCTAACATCGCTGTCGGTCCGCGCGTTGCCCTTGAGGGAGATGAGAAGCAGGGTGGCGGAGGGTTTCCACGGGCAGGCGATGAGTTCGGTGGAAAGCGTGGCGACATGGACGCTGCCGCCGCCGTTGCGGGTGTCGGGGTGCCAGGTGTTCGCCGCGTTGCGGGAAATGGCGGTGACGCCGTTGAGGCGGAGCGGGAAGTGGTTGAGGATTTCCTCCGGTCTGACGGAGGCGGGGGGCGGGAGTTTTCCGTCGATGCGGATGGAGCGGGATACCGTTTCCAGATTGTCCTTCGCGGTGATGACGGGGAGGTCGAGCCGCGGGAAATCCGCTGCGGCGAGGGCTTTGTGCGGAATGGAAGGTGCGGGTGGCGGCTGCGGAGCGGGTGGTTTCGGTTGCTGGACGGGTGGCGCGGGAGCGGGCGTTTTATCAACGATTTCGGAGGGATTTTCTCCCGACATGCGGAGCAGGATGACGGTGGCCAGGGTGAGGACAGCGGCTGCGGAGGCGGGGATGATCCAGGGGTTGAGGGCGTTGGTGAATGAGGCGAGCCGGGGGATTTTTGCCGCGCTGGCGGCTTGCAGGACGGCATCGCGCTGGGCGGGCAGGAGTTTTTCCCGAGGGCTGGCGAGTCCGGCGATCAGGTTTTTCTGGAGGGCGTGGATTTGGTGGATTTCCGCTTGAATCTCTGGATCCGCAGCGGCGGCCGTTTCGACGGCGGCGGTGTCCTCCGGCCCGAGTTCGCCCAAGGTGTAGGCGGTGAGGCGGGGATCTTCAGGTTCGAGTTTCATGCTGGAAAAGATGGGTTCAGGAGCGGAGGTCGGGGGGGAGGATTTCCCGCAGGCGCTTGAGGCCGGTGTGGATGAGGAAGCCGATGTTGGTGGTGGTGAGGCCGGTGATCCGGTGGATTTCCTGATAGCTGAGTCCTTGCTGGAACTTGAGGGCGATGACTTCGCGCTGGTTGGCGGAGAGGCGGGAGAGATATCCGGTCAGTTGGGTGAGGCGTTCCTGTTGATCGGTTTGTTGATCCGGTTGGGGTTCGGGACAGGCGACGCTTTGCCATTGGGTGTCATCGAGCGATTGGCTGCGGTTTTCCTTGCGGAGGATGTCGAGCGCGCGATTCCGGCAGACGGTGAACAGCCAGGATTTGAGGCTGTCCCGAACTTTTGCGGAATCCTGCCGGCAGAGCCGGGTGAAGGTGTCCTGGACCACGTCGCGGGCGAGGTCGAGATCATTGAGAATGGTGCTGGCATAGCCGATGAGCGGGGATTCGTAATCCCGCAGCGCCTGCTCGATGAATTTCTCCCGGTCGGACGGGGTGGAAAGCGTTTCGAAGCGCGCGGGGTTCCCGGCTTCAACGGATGGGGAAGCGGTAACTTTAGGGATATTTTCCGAAGCTTCCAGCATGTCAGCGGATGAAGTAGCTGAGGTGTTCGAGTTCGAGCGCGAGATCCACGTTGTTCACGGTGACGTCGGGGCTGACTTCGAGCACGATGGGTGAGAAATTCAGCACGCCCTGGATGCCGGCGGTGACGAGGCGGTTGACGACGGACTGGGCGAACTCGACGGGCACGCAGAGGATCGCGAGTTTGATGGATTTCTCCGAGACGAAGGTTTCCAGTTCCGAGTCGGAGAAAACCGGGATCGTGACGCCGCGGGCGCGGGTGGCTTCGGGATTGGCGTCGAACGCGGCGACGACCTCGAAGCCTTCCTTTTCGAAGCCGTGGTAGCGGAGCAGCGCGGAGCCGAGATTTCCCGCACCGACGAGGATCACCGGCTGGAGATGCTCGCGGCCGAGTGTCTCGCGGATGATCGAGGAAAGGATGTCCACCGGATAGCCGAGGCCGCGCGTGCCGAACTGGCCGAAGTAGGCGAGGTCCTTGCGGAGCTGCGAGGGCTTCACCCCGGCGGCGCGGGCGAGGGTGGTGGAGCTCACGGTGTCCACGCCGTTGTCGTGGAGTTTCTGCAGGCTGCGGTGATAGATCGAAAGCCGGTAAATCGCCTTTTTGGGGATGTCGATCTTGCCGGATTTTTCGGGAGGTTCCACGGCGGCGGGAAAGGGGAAATTAGAGGTTTTCGGGCTTTTGGAGCAGCTCGGAAACCCGGTTCAGCAGGAAGCCCGCGCCACCGCCATCGACCACGCGGTGGTCGAAGGTGAGCAGCAGATCCGCGGTGGTGGCCGGGAGGAATGCCTCCACCTGGTTGCTCCAGACCGGTTTTTTCACCCCGGCGCCGATGCCGAGGATGAGGGTTTCATTCGGCAGCGGGATCGGCGTGCCGGTGGTGAGGCCGAAGGTGCCGAAGTTGGTGACGGTGGCGATGCCGCCGCTGCAATCCTGCTCGGTGAGGCGGCGGCGGCGCGCGCGGTCCACGAGGTCGTCGTATTCGGCGACGAGGTCGCGCAGGGATTTTTGATCGACTTTTCTAACAACCGGGACGACCACGCCGTCCTCGACCTGCACCGCCACGCCGATGTCGAACGAGCGCGGGTGGACCACCTTGTCGCCGATGAGGTAACCGGCGGTGGTCGGAGTTTCCGTGAGGGCGAGGGCGAAGGCGCGCAGCAGATAGAGGGTGAGTCCGGGTTTGGGCGATTGGCCGCGGCGGTGGTCGAGCACGCGGTCTAACAATAGAGGCAGGCCCACGGTCGCGAGGGGACGCGTCCAGCTCCGGCGCATGGCATCGGCCACCGCGAGGCGCATGGGCGAGGCGGCGGAACTCGGCCAGGTGTCCAGATAGTCGAGGAAACGTTCGAGGTCCTCCACCGTCACGCGGCCACCGGCACCGGTGCCAGCGATTGCGGAAATGTCGGCCTCGCGGATTCCGAGATCATTCATCCGGGCGCGCATGCGCGGGGAAATGTAGTGGGCGCCCATCACGCCGGTCGGCACGGGCAGGCCTTTCACGCTCGGCACGACGGCGGGGGCTTCCTCGTAGGCGTCGCCGTCGAGCGCGAAGTGGAGGTTCGCCTCGTCACTTTTCGTCTGGTTCGCCTGGCTGGTGGCGGTGCGCTTGGCGTCGATGGCTTCCATCGTTTCCACGCCGGTGCGGGAGACTTCCTCATCGGTGACTTCCAGCAGTCCTAACAGCGTTCCCACCGAGTAGGAAATCCCTTCCTGCGCGCGCAACTCGGACACGACGCCATCGCACAGCGTGGTCACGCCCATGACCGCCTTGTTGGTTTCCACCTCGATGATTTCCTGGTCGGTGCGGACGGTGTCGCCCACCGCGACTCCGAGGCGGATGACGGTGGCTTCGGCGATCGACTCGCCGAGTTGGGGCATGAGAATGGGAACGGTGGGCATTTTGGTAAAAGCTGAGAACTGAAATACTGAAATGCGGGAACTAGAAGGAGAGCAGTTTACGGAGCGCCTCGCAGATGGATTCCGGCGTCGGGCGGTGGGCGGCCCAGAGTTTCGGGTGATAGGGAACCGGCGTGTCGCGCGCGTTCAGGCGCTGCGGCGGCGCGTCCAGCAGATGGAATCCTTCTTCCGTGACGCGTGAAACCACTTCCGCAGTGACGCCGCCCCACGGGAACGCCTCGCCCACGGCTAACAAACGACCGGTCCGCGCGACGGAGGCCAGGATGGTGTCCAGATCGAGCGGTTTCACCGAGCGCAGGTCCACGACTTCGATTTCCCAACCGTCTTGCGCCAGCCGGTCCGCAGCACGCACGGCTTCGTGGACCATCGCGCTGTAAGCCACCACCGTGGCATGCTTGCCGGGGCGGGTGATCCGCGCCTGGCCGATCGGCAGGTGGTCGTCGCTGATCGACTTCGCCTTGAGCCAGCGGTAGAGGAACTTGTGCTCGCAGTAGATGACCGGATCGTCCAGTGCCACTCCGTCCAGCAGCATGTGATAGGCGTCCGAAACGGTCGCCGGGGTGAGCACGACCAGACCGGGATACTGGGCGTAGATGCCCTCCATGCTCTGGCTATGAAACGGTCCCGAGCCGGGCGTGCCGCCGGAGGGCAGGCGCACGGTGATCGGGATCGGCACGCCGGTCCGGTAAAAGTGTGTGGCCGCCTGGTTGACGATCTGGTTGAACGCCACCGACGAGAAATCCGCGAACTGCATTTCCACGATCGGTCGCATCCCCTCGATCGCCGCGCCCACGGCCATGCCGATCATCGCGTCTTCCGAGATCGGCGCATCGAAGACGCGGTTGGGAAATTGCTTGGCCAGGCCTTTCGTCGCCTTGAAAGCACCGCCGAAGGTGGCGATGTCCTGGCCGTAAAGAAACACGCGGTCGTCCTCGCGCAGGAGTTTTTCCTGCGCCTCGCGGATGGCGTCGATGTAGGTCACACTCACTGGGCGTTCGAAGGGGAAAGAGGAAAACGGGTGGCCAGCGCGGTCCAGTCCTCAAGGTAAGGATCCGGCAGGGCTTCCTGTTGGGATTGAGCGACGGCGCGCTGCACTTCGTCGGCGAATTCGTCCTGCCAGGTGGAAATTTCATCCGGCGTGGCATAACCGTTTTCCACGAGTTGGCGCATTGCGACTTCGATGCAGTCCCGACCGTAATGGCCGCTGCGGAGCTCGGGCGGGACGTAGGCGCCGTCGTCATGCTCGCCGTGGCCGGAAAGCCGCAGCAAGCGCGCGACCACCAATTGCGGTCCGCCGCCCGCGCGCGCACGCCGGACGGCTTCGCGGATCACCGAGGCGCACTCCAGCAAATCCGTGCCATCCACGGAAAATCCGCCGATGCCGTAGCCGCGGGCTTTTTCCACCAGATCCGCGCAGGCGAATTGGCGGTTGTTCGGCGTCGAGTAGGCGAAATGATTGTTGCCGACCACTACGACCATCGGCAGTCGCTCGACTGCGGCCAGGTTAAGCCCTTCGTGAAAAGCTCCGGTCGAGGTCGCGCCGTCACCGATGCAGGTCGCGCCGACGCGTCCGGCCAGAGTGCCCTGCAGGCGTTTGGCGAAAAGCATTCCCGCGATCACCGGGACTTGGGCGCCGAGGTGGGAAATCATCGCCGGCATGCCCATTTTCGGGCGGCCGCGGTGGATGTTGCCGTCGCGTCCGCGCATCGGTCCCTCGACCGAGCCGAGGTAGGTGCGCGTGCAGTCGATCATCGGCTCGCCGAAGGCGGTGCGTCCCGCCTGGTCGCGGATCAGCGGGGCGAAGAAATCCGTGCCTTGGATCAGGGCGGTGCCGAGGGTGGCGCTCACCGCTTCCTGGCCGCGTCCGAGATAGACGCCGCCGACGATTTTTCCCGCTTTATACAGGCTCGAAAGCTTGTTTTCCAGGATTCTCGCCCGGAGCATCGATTGAAATACCGAGCGCAGGAAATCGCGATTCATCACCGCTTCATCGGTGAAAGGTTGCA
>CAYXZE010000174.1:0-5782 GCA_964469395.1 uncultured Luteolibacter sp. | reverse complement strand
ATTTTTTTATCCTTTTTGCGGCTAAAAATCTTCGCCTGATTTTGATGCGTCGGCCCTGCCATTTCCCTTCAACATCAAAAGGCCCGGACGCATCCGGGCCTTTCTTGTTTTAAAAATTCAAGCGGGGGAAAAACCGCTCACTCTTCCTCCTCTTCATCCATGAATTTTTCATGGCCGACCTTTTTCATTTCCTTGAGCGAGTCCACGATCTTGGCGACCTCGTCGATCTTGCCGTTGAGGAAGGCCTCCTCGACCTCGCACAAGGTTACGTAGAGCTTGCCCATCATTTTCCGGTATTCCACATGAGCCTTGGTCTTATCCGGCCCCTCCGGGATGGTTTGAACCCTCGACGGCACCTCCGTCACGCTCTTCAGCACGGCCTGCTGGGCTTCGCGCGCCAGGGCCGCGCCCTTCACCGCATCGGTCTCCTTGCGAAAGGCCCTGAACGCGCTGTTCATCGTTTCCATCTGCTTGCCCAGCGGCGTTTCCTTCTCATCCGCCATGGCGGGCATCACGCTCATGGCCACGGCACATCCCAACAGGAAGAATTGTTTTTTCATACGCCACGAATACGAACGGAATCCGCCGGACTTTCCAAGGCCTAAACTTTCCCATTTCAAACGGTTTTCCGGCACGGCGGGATCGATCTCCCGGCCACTCTGCGGAGGGGGGCTCGTCTCCGGGCGACCCTACAAAAAAGGCCGCCGGAATGTCCGGCGGCCTGGAAGAAGTGATCCGCTCAATTCCGGATCATTTGAGGCGGATGTAGCGTTTCGCATCCTGGCGGATCGGCGTGTTGTCACGCACCTTGAGGGTCGTCTCGTTGTCCAGGATCACCGTGGTGTGTTTCTTGCCGCTATACCAGTCGAGCAGGTTTGGAGAAACCTCAACGACGCCCGGATTATCGAGTGCGTTGCGCTTGTTCACGGTGAGCGAAAGATACTTGCGGCCATCGAGGACCTCCACCGTGGTCAGCGGGGGCAACGAGTTTTTCCTGGCGGATAGCGAGTCTCCCATCACGGACGCCACCAGCGCGCTGGCGGGTTTCGCTTTCTTTTTCGGTTCACCCGTGCCGAAGACCGCGATGTTGAACGGTCCGGCATTCTTGTCATTGCTCAAAACGCGAATCTCCGCGTTCCGGCGACCCTTGGCTGTCGGCTGGAAGGTCACTTTGAAGGTGACGGACGCTCCGGGAACCAACGACGTGAGCGGCGGCTGGTTGATTACGAAATCGGACTTCGCCGGGCCGGACTTGCGGACTTTCAAACCTTTCAAGACAGCCGAGCCGGTGTTCTTGATCGTGTAGGTTTTGGTTTTTCCGCTCGCTCCGATGCGGGCGGAGCCGTAGCCCTGGGCCTTTCCGCCATCCTTGAGTTTGTTGTCGGCTGGCTGTTTCACCACGATCTGGGGAACTCCCAGAGCGGTGCCTTTCAAATAAATGCGGAAGTTGCCTTCATCCGAGTCGCTGCTTTGGATCCGGATGCTGGCTGTTTTCTCGCCGCGACTGGCTGGCGAGAAGGCCACGGTGAAGGTCGTGCTCTCACCGGGTGGCAACACCGTGGTCTCCAAGGGACTGAACGTGAAATCTCCGGGATTCGCACCCACCGTGGAAATATCCAATCCGTAGAGATCGGATTTGCCGCGATTGGTAATCGTAAATTTCTTCGCCTTGCCGGTTTGAGTCATGGGCACATCGGCAAAGGAAACCGTGGTCTGGCCATCGGTGAGCACGACGCCCGCCGAGTTCTGGATGACGATTTCCTCAGTGCCATCCGGCAGGGTGACGCCGTCCAGCCACGCGCGGTCCCGGAGATCTCCGTAACTGTCATCCTTCTCATAAGTCCACTTGAACGTATGCTTGCCGGCGGAAACCGGGAAGGAAACGAAGACCCATTCAGTATCTCCCGAGAGGCCGCCCTTCGTGCCCTTGGGAAGCGGCTTCATGACGCCATCAATGTAAAACCGGCCCATGTCGTAGCCCTTCTCGGATGAGACCTTCATGTAGAAGCTCACATTGCCCGCCTTGAAATGGGAGCGATAAGCGATCGCCGCCTTCTGGCCGTCTCCCAGGCGACTCTCTCCCGGTCCTGCGGAAACCAGACTGCGCTTTCCTTCGTAAGTGGCGCTCTTCGTAACCTTCCAGGTTGCGGCGGCGCCGGAGGGTTTGAACCAGCCATAAGGCATGACGCCGTTGTGCGGGAACGTCCTGTCGCTGATCGTGAAATTGCGATTGCTGGAATCACTGACCGGCTTGGTATTGGTGATGCTGCTGATCCGGATGGTATAATTCGAGCTGTATTTCAAAGAGGCGGGAATTTTCCAGTGGAACTCGCCATGGTTCGGCGTGCTGGACGCGATCACCGAGTGGAAGGAGCCGCCCTTGTAGAGGTCGATCTTCACGTTGCCCTGAATCGAGGCGCGCCATGTGATCGGGAAAGTGGATTTGGTATACATGACTTCCCCGCCGTTAGGAGAATCCACCACGATGGTGTTGGGCGGGAGCTTGCCAAACATCACATCAGTCTGCGGACCCACCGCTCCGAGCACCTGGACTTGGAAGCCGGAAGCGCCGCCACTCCACCAACGCGCGTTCGGGGTGGTGGAGTCGTTGAACTTCGGATGTCCCAGATCGAAAAGGTCCAGTGAGTCGCCGCGGTTTCTGTTGGATTCAATATCCTGATTCCCGTCGGCCTGCACGATCGCCACTCCGAAATGGGGGGCGGGTCCTCCATTTCCGTTAATCGTTTCATCAATATGCCAGATCACGATGCCGGTGTCCGGGGCGTGAGCCGCCCATTTGTCACCCGGTCCGCGGTTTTCGACAACGAAGGACTCGGTGTCGGCCTGCCGGTTGCGGTAGCGGTAGGCCACGTTGCCGGTGGTCGGGAGGGATACGTTGCTGAAATCCGCCGGAGTGAGTTCCGTGACTTTTCCCCAGCCCACGAGGTCCTTGAAGTGGCCGTTGATCGGCGTCGGGGTTCTGCCGTTGTTCAGGTGGCTTCCGGAAGCCATGAGGCAATGCGAGCCGACACCCGAGCTTGATCCGTCATAAGTGTAAAGGTCGGGATAACCGAGCAGGAGGTGTCCGTTTTCGTGGCAGAACGTGCCGATCACGGGGGCGTTATTCTCGATGTTGGTGATCTGGTATTCGGAAATGTGAATCGGATTGGACGCGGTTCCGACATTGATCGTCGGCACCAGATTCCATTGATGCGGCCACAGGCCTTGAGCCCAGATTCCGGAATCCGGTCCGGCGAAAAAGACATTGGTGGCGATGGCGCGATTCTCGGAATCGACCGTAAGGCTTGAGAAATCGAAACCTTGTCCTTTGAGCACGTTGATCGCATCGGCAAGCAGTTTTCTTCCGGCGACACCGGCGTCCCGTTCATCATTATAATAGCTCCGGGGATGGGGCAGGGTGATGATCGGGGTGACTGTTTGCGTGTAAGTGAGTTTCCCCAAAGACTGATCGTAGAAATAATCCCGGATGGAGCCGGTGTTGCCGTCTTCCTGATAGCCGTCCTGGTTGCAATAGCGGACGATCTTCGCCTGATCTGTTGGAAAGGAAAGGTCCGGGAATTGCGCCAGAATCGTCAGGCCGACTTTATGGCCGACGATGGGAGCGGCTTGGATTTTGGTATCCATGGGCAAGACCTTGTTTCCGCCGGGATTCCGCTCAAAGGTCCGGAGTTTCCGGATGGCCTCAACCCGCTTGTTCCAGCGCAAGGTCCGCTTGGCGTCGTATTTCGAGCGATTTTCCCGGGTGATTTTCGAGATCCTCGCTTTTGATATATCCAGATGCGCGGCCAGGCCGGCCGGTGGCGCTTCATGAGCCTTGGTGGCCGTGAGAACCAGCTCGTTGCCAGTGGCCGAGGGTTTTGCGTAATAGTAAGTCTTGTCGGCGCGGTTCAGGGCGACGGTGTAGCCCTGGGCGTTTTCCGTCCGGGCGTAATACTCGTCACCGAACACCCGGAGTTGCAATTTCTCGCCGGTTGGCTGGGTCCATGCGGTTGCCCGCCCGTCCGGGCCGTAGGGTGCGGCCAGCGCGTGGCCAAGGAAGCTCGCGAGGAGAATCAGTAAATAAATCGGCCTGAAGGTCGTGGGTTTTTTCATGTCGGCAAATAATGGATGGGTGCGTGGTCCGGTTGCTTCGGCGGAGGTGAAACCATGTGCGCGGGAAAGTCGAGGGATCATTTTTCCTGGTAGTGACAATGTCAATCTGTGAACTGCCGGGAATTTCCGGATTTATGAGGCAAGGCGCGGCCCCGGATCGTCTTGGAAAAGGGGCCTGCCGGTCGCCGCGCGGTCATGGATTTTCTTCCCGCAGCAGATTCCAAGCCGTCACCAATGCCTTGAGGCCCGCCATCTCGATGGATGAATCGACCCCGGTTCCCCACAGCAGGCGACCGTCGTCGTGTTGGACCTGGACGTAGGCGGCGGCACTGGCGTCCGAGCCGCCGCGGACGGCGTGCGAACGGTAGTCGGTGACTTTGAAATCCTTGAGACCGGCATTTTCCAAGGCGTGGACGAAGGCGTTGATCGGCCCGTTGCCGAAGCCTTCGATGGATTTCTTTTCGCCGTGAATGAGGATGCTGGCCTTGCACTGGACCAGTCCGCGCTCGCCGGTTTGGTGGACGAGTTCGTAGTCGATGACATCGAGCGGGGTGGCGAGGTTCACGAATTCCTCGAAAAACGCCTCGCGGATTTCGTCGGTGGTGAGTTCGCGGCCATGCTCGTCGGCGAGGTCGTAAATGCGCTTGCCGACCTGCGGGTGCATGGATTTCGGCAATTCGAAGCCATGTTCGCGGTCCAGCACGTAGGCGACGCCGCCTTTTCCGGATTGGGAGTTGATGCGGATGATCGCCTCGTAGGAGCGGCCGATGTCCTGCGGATCGATGGTGAGATAGGGGACGCCCCACGGGATGCCGGGGTCCGCTTTGATTTCCTTTGCCCGGCGATCCAGGCCTTTTTTGATGGCGTCCTGGTGCGAGCCGGAGAACGCGGTGAAGACCAGCTCGCCCGCATAGGGCTGGCGGTCGGGCACGTTCAGGCGCGTGACCCGCTCGTAAACCGCGCGGATCGACTGCAGGTCGGAGAAATCCAATCCGGTGGCGATGCCGTGGCTGTTCAGGTTCAGCGCGACGGTGACGATGTCGAGATTTCCCGTGCGCTCGCCATTGCCGAACAACGTGCCTTCCACCCGGTCCGCGCCGGCCATCAGGCCGAGCTCGGTGGCGGCCACGCCGGTGCCGCGGTCGTTGTGGGTGTGCAGGGAAACGATGACGGAATCGCGCTTTTCCAGATTCCGGCACATCCACTCGATCATGTCGGCGTGGATGTTCGGCGTGGTCCACTGGACGGTGTCCGGCAGGTTGATGATCATTTTTTTCTCCGGCGCGGGCTGCCAGACGTCGATCACCGCGTTGCAGCACTCCAGCGCGAAATCCAGCTCGGTGTCTGAAAACGATTCCGGCGAGTATTGCAAAACCACTTCGGTGCGCGGGATGGTCGGCACGAGTTGTTTCACCAGTTTCGCGCCGTCGATGGCGATCTGCTTGATCGATTCCCGCGACGCGTCGCCGAACGTGACGCGGCGCTGGAGCGGCGAGGTGGAGTTGTAAATGTGGACGATCGCCCGTTTCGCGCCGTCGATGGCTTCGAACGTGCGGCGGATCAAGGGTTCGCGGGTTTGCACCAGCACCTGGATCGTCACGTCGTCAGGGATGCGGTTTTCATCGATCAGGCGGCGCAGGAAATTGAACTCCGTGTCCGCGGCGGAGGG
>CAYXZE010000173.1:931-5788 GCA_964469395.1 uncultured Luteolibacter sp. | reverse complement strand
TCGGGCTTGTTCCTGCCATAGAGGGACAGGAGTTTCTCGCTCCATGCCTTGCGCTCGGGTGACGGCGCGGTGGATTCGCCGACCGCTTGAATCCAGCTGGCCACCCCATGGTTTTGTTTTTCGTTGGACGTGCGGCCGGCCCGCGAGATTGCGCGTTCCAGCTCGTCCCGGACGGGTGCCATGTCCACGCCCAGCGAATAAATGACCCACAGGGAACCCTCGGCGTAGGATTTTCCGGATGACGACTTGGCCGGTTTGAAGACCTCGTTGCCATTGACTTCCGCCAACAGCTTGCGGCCGAAATCCTGTTTCTCCGACTCACTCTTCAAGTGTGAGACGATCAGTTTGAGATAAAGGGCGTAGGCGTCCGATTCCTTTTTTTGCCGGGGTTTGCGGACGAAATCGCGATATTCAAACACGGCGTCCCGAGCCGCTTTCCGCACATCGGCCCCGAGCGTGAAGGCCAGCGCGACTGCGGGGTCGAGGATGAGTTTTTCCGCCAGGTCCGGATCGGGATCCGGCATCTTTTCCTTGGGGGCGTCGGTGAATTTGAGATTGCCGGGCAGGGCGTCGAGGATGCCGTTGCCGAGCTTGGCACGGTCCGCAGGATCCTTGATTACGGATGCGAGCACGTTCAGGTATTCGCTGCGGGCCTTGACGGACTGGCTGGTGGCGGCTCCATCCCGCGCCGCGGATGAAAAGGTCCGGATCACGTTGGAGATGGATTCGGACGGTGCCACGCCGAGACGGAGAATGGTTTTGATCACCGGATCGAGACACGCGCCGTCGTTCTTGAGCTGGGTGGGCATGTATAGTTCCTTGCCGCGGATGATTTGATAGAGCGCACCGCCAAAGGCTGCCTTGTCCCTGGCGTGACTGGCGACGAGTGAGACGAGCTGGTCCACGCCGTGGCAATGTTCCTTGGTGCGGCTGCCGTTGATGGATTTCTGGAGAACGCGCATGGCCTCGCGCGTGGCGTTTTCCTGATCCATGCCGAGGGCGAAAACATCCGCCACGAATGGCTCGACGATGAGGTGTTTGGCGGGGTCCATGCCGAGGGCGACGAATGCTTTCATCTCCTCCTCACGCGAGGCGTCGATGGGGTCGAGCGCAAGCAATTCCCGGTTCCAGAGGCGGCCTTGCAGGATTCTGGCGAATTCAACGCGCTGGGCAGTGTCAAGATAGCCGGCTACGGCGCGGACGCGTTCGGCGATCAGATTGGCGCGGTCGAGTTTCGTGATTTTGCTCAATTTCCCCTCCAAATGGGAGCCGAGTTCGGACTCGACCATGGCCATGACCTTGGCGGTGCCGTGCACGGCGATCTGGTATTTCAGCCACGCCCTGGGCAGCTTGTGCTTGTCGATCAGTCCGGCGATTTCGCGGGTCGCCAGAATGCTGTCCGGCGTGGGGAGTTTTTCCAGGATTTCGTCGATGACGGGGATCAGGCGCGCCAGGCTGTGCTCCGGATGCTCGATCCGCTTGCCACCGCGGCGGATGTGCTTGGCCAGGGTGGTGAAGGTTTCGGCGGCGGTGTCGGCATCCGTGGCGGCCTGGAGGCAGGAAACGGTCAGCGGGTGATGATAGGGATTCCGAATGGCGGCGTGCCTCAGGAGCGAGAGACGGTGTGCGGGCGGTGTGGAGTCTGGCAGACAGCGGTTGATCTGCATGGCCATTTCGGCGTCCAGCCAGTCGGTCATGCCCTGGTTGATCGCGTTCAGATCGGCCACCCGGTCCAGATACGTTCCGCGCCCGCTCATGAAGGTTTTATCGGGACCGCTGACGCTTTGCTCGACACTCAGGCGGAAGCCGTCCTTGGCGTTGCCATTCATTTGAATGAAGCAGGCGTGTCCGGGTTGGGAACCCTGCACCGCGGGGATTCCGAGGCTGATTGCCAGGCGGCGGCCGATGTTCGCCATGACGCCGCACACGCCGCCGTCCTTGAGCATCATCGGGTAGCTGTTGTATGGGAAATCGAAAGGCTGCATGCGGCGGGCCATGAGCATGGGGATCTTGAACGCGATGCCGCAGGAGTGATACTCGCCGTAGCCGATTGCGATGCCGTGATCGCGACGAAGTTCCCAAATGTATTGGCGTTCGCGCAGGGGCAGGCGGTCGCTGACGAGCATGTCGAGCACCGGCCAGGGATTGTTGATGTCAAAGCCCAGCGAGCCTTCCGAGCCCCGTTTGTCGGGCATCCGGTCTTCGTTGGAGCGGATGAGGAAAGCCGCCATTTCCAACGGGGTGGGCGCGGGGTCGTCGGTTTTCGGGATGCGGCCTTTTTCCTGATAGGCCGTTAGAAAGAGTTTGGAAGCCTCGTTGATTTGCTTTTCGAAAGGGCTGTGGCCGTTGATCTCCGCGGCACCGGTGCGGAGATTCACCTCGTGCCCGCGGGCTTTCATGTAATCGTTGAACTCCGCCTGAAGCTTGGGCGAGGTCATGACCTCGTAGGCGAAGAGCGGACGGGTGAGGCCGCCGTCGCGCTGGTTTGAAATGCGGGAAACGGAGGATCCGCGCCGGGCGTGATCTTCCCCGGTGGCATCTTCATCCAGGCTGGACAGGCGATCGAGGGGCTTGCGGTTGCGTTTCTCGAAGAAGTCCTCGCGTTTGCGGCCGTTGCTCGTGTCGTAGCCCATGCCCTTGGCGATTTTCACGTCCATGTCGCCGTGGATCGGGCTTTTCCTGCCCAGCGGCACCGGGTGTTCTTCCAAAAAGTTGATGATGTGATCGTTGATATCGAGGGTTCTGTTTTCATCCTTGGTATCGACCTTCTGCAAAGGTTCCCTGCGGATTTCCAGCGTGAAGCGCGGGCGCAGGTGCAGGCCGATCCCATAGTCCGGGTTGGAGACCGTGACCGGATCGATCACCGCCGCATATTTATCGACCAATGCCAGACACAATTGAGTGTAGCGCTTCCGCACCAGATCGTCGCCGAGATCGATGTCCAGCGAGCGGAGCATGACCAGCCGCTGGACCGCGTTTTCGGCGATGCCGTAAATCGAGGCGGCCACCACGGGATCGGAGTCGATCCATTCGATGAAATCCGCAGGAAGGGGATCTTCGACCACGTCGTATCGATAAGTATCGCCGTCCAGCCCTCTCATCGCCTTCTCATAGAGCATGCGGACGGCGGCGAGGGTGCGGTCCCTGACCCAACTGAGATAGGCGGCGCGCACATTGGCATCGATTTTGAAATCCTTGCGTTCAAAGACCCGGAGAATTTCCGCGTCGCGGGGGACTTTCGGGTCGAGTTTGACGGTCAGCAGGGTGCGCCGGGCCTCTTCATCCCGGACCTGCTTGCGGGCGAGCCGCTCCTGCTCGGCATTGGCTTCCTCCACGCCGGAAATGTCGGCATCCGGATTCCCGGAAGGAGGAGGGGGCGCAATTTGGTTGATGTCCACGCGAACATCCGTGACGACCGGTGCGGGAGTATCCGCGGATTGCGGGTCGGGCGTGGCGGGAGTTTTCCCAAGCGATGGCTCTTGGGCGATCTCTGGCGGCGGCACTGTTGGCGCGGAACTTGACTCCACAGAGGGGCGGGCGGGCGCGTTGGTCACGATCGTGATCGTGGTTGTCTCTTCAGTGACGGCGAGGAAATCGCGCGCCATGGGTTCGCAAAAATACCCGGCGGTGCCTGCCAGCAGGATGCCAACGAGAAAGTGGCGGGGTCTCATCGCCCGACGGTGGGAGTCTTTCATGAAGGAGAGTATGTCATTTCTCTGTCAATGCCCGGATAAATGATGTCCTCGCGGACATGACTTCGATCATTTCGTTATCTCTGCGTGTCAGATTATGATCGGCACGGCCAGCAGAAAGCATCCGGCAGGCCGGGAAATGAAAAGCGCCTTGTCCGTCTCATTGGCGTTCCATGGGCGCGGCGGATCGGATTCCAATCTTGGGATTCCGCTCCTTTGCCGATCTCCCCTTCCCTTTCCGCCATTCCCGAACACCCGGTGCCGAATCGTCACCGGGTGTTCATTTCCTCCGTGAAGTCCGCGCTGGCGGATCACTCGTGATCGCTCAGATAGCGCTCGGCTTCCAGCGCCGCCGCGCAGCCCTGGCCGGCCGCCGTGACCGCCTGGCGGTAATAGTGGTCCGCCACATCGCCGGCGGCGAAAAGGCCGGGAGTCTTGGTCGAGGTGCGCCCCGGATTTTGAAGAATGTAGCCGTTCTCATCCATGTCCACGAGATCGCCGAGAAACGCGCTGTTCGGCACGTGGCCGATCGCCACGAACACGCAGGCGACTTCCAGCTCCTTTTCCTCGCCGTTGACTAGGTTCTTCAGCGTGACGGCGCGCATCTCGCCTTTTTCGTCGGTGAGGTATTCGCTGACGGTCGAGTTCCAGATCGGTTCGATCTTGGGGTTCGCCAGGGCGCGGTCGGCCATGATTTTCGAGGCGCGGAGCTCGTCGCGGCGGTGGATGAGGTAAACCTTGCTGGCGAAACGAGTGAGGAAACTGGCTTCTTCACACGCACTGTCACCGCCGCCGATCACGCAGACCGGCACGTCGCGGTAGAAGGAGCCGTCGCAAGTCGCGCACGAGGTGAGACCGTGGCCGATGAGTTTTTGTTCGTCAGCGATTCCCAGGTGGCGCGGCGCGGCACCGGTGGCGATGATGACGGTTTTCGCTTCAAACGACTCCGCACCCGCTTTCAGCAGGAACGTGCCGTCGTCGCGGCGTTCCACGGACTCGACGCTGGCCCAGGCGATGCGCGCGCCGAATTTTTCCGCCTGCGCCTGCATTTTCATCATCAATTCCGGGCCCATGATGCCTTCCGGATAGCCGGGGAAATTCTCCACCTCGGTGGTGGTGGTGAGCTGGCCGCCGGGCTGGGTGCCGGACAGCAGCAGCGGGGTGA
>CAYXZE010000173.1:0-921 GCA_964469395.1 uncultured Luteolibacter sp. | reverse complement strand
GCAGCCGGTCCCGATAATGATGACGTTTTCCATGATTCGTTGAGCGTTCGAGGCGCGGAGTATTCCGGCGGAATCCGGATCGAGTCAACCTCCGCCACGGCAAATTCCAAGTCCGCCGCCTCTAAATAGGAGTTTTTTCACCGCAAAGCCGCAAAGATCGCAGAGGAACGCGAAGAAGATTGGAGAATTAAGGAAGGAAAAGCATCGCGATGATAATTTTGGATTTCATCCCCAGCTCATCCCTCTTCATCTTTGCGACCCTCTGCGACCTTTGCGCCTCTGCGGTAAATCCAATATTTTCGATTCGTCGGTCCGCGCCAAATCCCATCAATCGCTTGCGCCCCACGCAGGATTTCTCACAAACGCGTTGCACCTCCGCCCGAAAGGGAGAGAATCCCGCCCCGACCATGAGCCCTGATTTCATCCGCGAAGCCCTCCGCCAAGTCCGCTACCCCGGTTTTTCCCGCGACATCGTTTCCTTCGGCCTGGTCAAGGACGTGAAATGCGAGCCCGGCCACGTCACTGTCCACATCGAAATCGCCACCCGCGACCCCAAGGTGCCGGAACAGATTTTCCAGAATTGCCACGCCATCCTCGATCCCCTGCCCGACATCGGCACCGTGAAAATCGAGCTCGAAATCAAGGACGCCCCGGCGGCGGCTGGCGGCGCGGGTGCGGTCGGCAAGTCCTCGATTCCCGGCGTGAAACGCGTGATCGCCGTCGCTTCCGGCAAGGGCGGGGTCGGAAAATCCACCGTCGCCGCGAATCTCGCCGTCGCGCTCGCCGCCACCGGCGCGAAAGTCGGCCTCTGCGATTGCGATCTCTACGGCCCGTCCGTCGCCCAAATGTTCGGCGTCAACGAGCGGCCGATGGCCAACGAGCACGATGAAATCATCCCGCTCGAAGCCCACGGCCTGAAAC
>CAYXZE010000172.1:0-5790 GCA_964469395.1 uncultured Luteolibacter sp. | reverse complement strand
GGCGATGAATACCGCCGCCGCGCCCAGCCACCACGGGCCGAGGTGACAGAGTTCGATGGCGGCGAGCACGGCGAGCGCGGTGTGGCCGGAGAAGAAGAAATCGTTGCCGACATCATAAGTGACCAGCGCGGTGGGGAATCCGGGATTGCGCCAGATGATGCCGGGCGGTGGGGGCAGGGTGCAGCACAATTGGGAAATCTGCCGCAGGCTGAAGACGATGATGATGCCGATGAACGGCGCGAAACTTCCGCCGAAAATGGACATGGCGATCAATGACAGCCCGAGCACGTCGATGAAGAAGGAACTGACCGCCAGCGCCCGATTGGCGGATGTTTCATTCGTGGAGAAATAGCGGTGCCATTTTTCTGTTAGCATGTGCGTGGCATCGCCGATGTCGCTCAATCCGCCGCTCTTGCGGGCGATGAGTTTTTGCGTCCAGAACCAGACGATAAGGGCTCCGGCGATGAGAGATACGCGCAGGACAATTGGGTTCATGATAGTTCAACTCCAACGGGATGTTTTTTACGCAGGTTTTTTGACAGGGCGAGCAACCGCTCCAACTGCCGCCGGATTTCCTCGGTGAGGGGATCCGTCTCCTGGGATTTGTCACGCGTGGCACTCACTTCGATGGCGTCGCCGACCATGATGACGGCGCGGATCGGGGAATGCGGGCGGGCGGCGTCGGTGAGGTCCTCCTCGTAGCGCTCGACGGTTTCGAGGATGCGCTCGGGCGTGGGGTTTTCGATGTAGTCGCCGGGATAACAGTGGAGTTGTTGGACTAGATAGACATCGGCGAGCTGCCGCCAGCGGGCCGCGCGGTCGGCCTCGGTGAGTTTGCCGGCGATCATGTCCGGCAGGATGGCGGAGCGCAGGCGTTTGACGCGGGCCATGACGCCGCCGTCGTGGCGGGCGCCGCACCACCGGGTTTCCAAGGGTGTTAGAAGGTGGTTTTCGAGACGTTGCAGGCGCTCGGGAAAGTTGCCGGGCTGCGGGGTTTGGAAATATTCGAGTTCCTTGAGGGCCAGCAAGGCTCCGCCGATTTTACGGATGCGCTCGCGCAGGGGCAGTTGTGTTTGCGGCTGCCAACTCAGACGCGTTTCGATTTCCCCGACCACCGGGATGAGGGTCTTTTGCAAATCGCCCTCGAAGAAGTAGCGGATGAATACCGGGTGGACGACGACCTTGCCGTCCTTTCGCTGTTTCGCCGCCGTCCGCGCCATGAAGGCCGGGCCTTCCATGAAGTTGACCAACCGGTCGTTGCAGCGGGTGATGATGCCCTCGGCGAAGATGACCAAGGGGTGTTTTCCATCCGCCACGGTCTTGACGGCACATTTCAATGATTCCCGGTCCATGCCCTCGCGATACACGCTGAATCCGCCCATCCGCGGCAGCAGGAAGCGCTGGATTTTTCCGACCATGAAAACGTGCCAGCTGGCGATGACATTGAATGGCCGCCGCACCTCGGCGGCGAGGGAGTCGAGCACCATCGGATCGCAGGGGCGGCAGTGGTTGGCGACCAACATGACGCCGTGACCGGCATCCAGCGAGGCGCGCAGTTTTTCGGCACCGACGCACTCGATGGCCGCCACGCCGTATTTCTTTTTCAAATGAAACGGCAGGATCCGCCGCACCAGCCCGTGCCAAAAGCGGCTGAAGCGGGACGGGATGAAGGTGTAGGGTTTGTCGATGACGACGCGTTGCATGGGGGGATGAGTCGGGGGTGGTGGATTGGGTTTCCGTTCTAGCAAACAAGCGGGCCGCCCGGTTAATTGAATCTTTCAATGGCATCATCGCCTGCTTCAATGAGCCCGGCCATGAACATCCACCACCTGGAGCTTTTTTATCACGTCGCCAAATGTCGCGGAGTCAGTGCGGCGGCGCGCCAAATGCCCTACGGCATCCAGCAGCCGGCGATCAGCGCGCAGATTCTCCAGCTTGAGGATTCGCTGGGAAAACCGCTGTTTCACCGCCGCCCGTTCGAGCTGACGCCGGAGGGCGAAATGCTCTTTGATTTCATCGAGCCGTTTTTCGTCAAGCTGCCCGCCATGGCCGAGCGGATCCGCGGCGGGGCGGATCACAGCCTGCGGATTTCGTGTCCGGAAATCGTCCAGCGCGACTATCTTCCCGCCTTGTTAGGCGCGGTGCGGGCGCGGGTGCCGGGTTTTCATTTCAGTCTGGAATCCGGCCGCGCCGAGGAAATCGCCGCGCAACTCCGCAGCGGGAAAATCGATATCGGCCTCGCCACCAGCGCCGGGCCGGAACAGGGCGACATCCGCCGGCACGAACTCCTGCGGATGCCGCTGCTGCTGTTAGTCCGCGAAAGCGACGGTCCCGCCACCGCGGAGGAAATCCTCGGGCTCGACCGCATCGATCTCCCGCTCGTCACCCTGCCGCGCGGCGAGCCGGCGGTCGTCGTATTCCAACAGGAACTCCAGCGCCGGAAGATCGAATGGTTTTCCATGCTGGAACTCGCGAACCTCGATCTGGTCGCCCGCTTCGTCGCGGAAGGATACGGCGCGGGCCTGGTGCTGGATGTTCCCGGAGCCATCCGCCCGCCCGGCGTGCGCGCGCTGCCTTTGCCGGGATTTCCGGAAGTCGGCTTCCACGCGCTCACCCAGGCGAACCGCTTGCCGATGGTGGAGCTGTTTATCGAGGAGGCGGAGCGGGTGATCGCCGGCATTGAATTCCAATGTCGCGCATCGCGAAAATAAAGGCATGATTGTCCCGCCAGATGAAATCCCTCGTTGCCGTCATCGCCGCCTTCATGGGCAACCGCAGCAGCCGCTCGAACTTCAAGACGCTGCTGCGGCTGATCTCCGTGCTGCTATGCCTCGTGATCCTTTACAGCGTGATCTTCCACTGCCTGATGAAATGGGAGGGCCAGCACTTCAGCTGGGTTACCGGCGTGTATTGGACGCTCACGGTCATGACCACGCTGGGCTTCGGCGATATCACGTTCCACGGCGATTTCGGACGTTTGTTTTCCATCGTCGTGCTGATGACCGGAGTGATGTTTCTGTTGGTGATCCTGCCGTTCACGTTCATCGAGTTCTTCTACGCGCCCTGGATGAAAGCGCAGGCATCGGCGCGGTCGCCGCGGCAACTTCCGGCCGACACGCGCGACCATGTGATCTTTACGGACTATGATCCGATCACGCGCGCCCTCATTCCCCTGCTGGAAAAATACGGGCATTCCTACGTGGTGCTCAGCCAGAATGTCAGCGAGGCGCTCGAACTCTACGAACAGGCGGTCCACGTGGCGGTGGGCGATCTCGATGATCCGAAAACCTATGGCAACATGCGGCTGCCGCAGGCCGCCATGCTCGTCGCCAACCGCTCCGACGTCCTCAATACCAACATCACCTTCACCGCGCGAGAGCTTGCGGAGAACATCCCGATCGTGGCCTCGGCCTCCACGGATGCGGCGCAGGACGTGCTGGAGCTGGCCGGAGCCACCCATGTCCTCCGGCTGGATCAAACGATGGCCCAGGCGCTCGCCCGCCGCGTGATCGGCAGGGATTGCGCCGCCCATCTCATCGGCAGCACCCGGGGGCTCCAGATCGCGGAAGCCAACGCCGCCGGGACCGAGCTGGAGGGAGTCACCATTGCTAACAGCCACATCCGCGCCCGCACCGGGGTAAGCGTCATCGGCATCTGGGATCGCGGGCACCTGACCACCGTGGAGCCGGACACCGTTATCAAGCGCCAGGCCGTCCTCGTGCTGGCCGGCACTGCGGAACAAATTGCCAGCTATAACACCGCTTTCAGCCGCAAGCCGTCCGGGAAATCCCATGTCATCATCGTGGGCGGCGGCCGCGTCGGCAGGATCACCAGCAACCTGCTGATCGAAGCCGGGCTTTCCACCACCATCATCGAGAAAATCGCCGAGCGCGTGGCGGATCATCCCGAGGCGATCATCGGCGACGCCACCCGCATCCATGTTCTCAAAGCCGCCCGCGCCCGCGAGGCGGATACGATCATCGTCACCACCCACGATGACGACGTGAACATTTCTCTAACGATTTATTTCCGCCGCCTGCGCGAGAATCTCCAGATCATCGCCCGCTGCTCGATGGACCGCAACGTTCAGACGCTTCACCGCGCCGGCGCGGATCTGGTGCTCTCCTCCGCCTCGATGGGGGCCAATACGATTTTCAACATGATCCGGGAAAGTGACAACCTTCTGTTAGCCGAAGGGGTTTTCATTTTTCCCTCGCCCGTGCCGAAGAAGATGGCCGGCCGCAAGCTGGCGGACTGCGCCGTCCGCTCCGAGACCGGCTGCACCATCATCGCCGTCGAGGATGGCGGCGTGCGCACGGTCAATCCCGGGCCGGATCTGGTCATTCCGGCGGGAGGCACGCTGGTGCTCATCGGGACGCTCGAAGCGGAGGAGAAATTCCTCACGGAGTTCGAGCCGGATCTCGCCTCGGCGAGGATGAGGCGCGGCAAGGCGAAGTGGTGAGAAAAGGCTGAAATTCAGGACATGGACAGGCCGTAGCGGATGTGGAATACTCGCGCTTTTCCGCCCTCCATGAATTCAGCCATCCTCGAAATTTCCTTCATCCTCATTCTGCTCGTCGCGAACGGCATTTTCGCCATGACGGAAATCGCCATCGTCTCGTCCCGCAAGGGGCTGTTGCAGGACATGGCGGAAAAGGGCAGTGCCGGAGCCGCCCGGGCATTGAAACTTTCCGAATCACCCAATCGCTTCCTGTCCACCGTCCAGATCGGCATCACCCTTGTCGGCATTGTCGCCGGCGCGCTGGGCAGCGGCACCGTGGCGGAGCGCTTGGCGGAAGTCATCGCGCCGCTGCCGTTCATCGGTGAATACGCGAAATCGCTTTCCCTGCTCGTCGTCATCAGCGCCCTCACCTATCTTTCGCTCGTCGTCGGCGAGTTGGTTCCCAAGCGTCTCGCGATGAAATTCCCGGAGGCCATTGCCAGCGCCATGGCCGCGCCAATGGCTGCCATTTCCACAGTGGCTTCCCCGGCGGTAAGTTTGCTTTCATGCTCCACCGGAGGGATTCTCAAGATCATCGGAATCCGCGAGAGCGACGAGGAGGTCATGTCGCGCGAGGAACTCAAGGTGCTGGTCCGCCAGGGGATGGTCACCGGATCGATCAACCGCACCGAGTCCAGGATGATGGAAGGCGTCATCGGCTTCGAGAAACTCGTCACCTATGACCTCATGATTCCGCGGACAAGAATTGTCTGGATCGAACAAAAGGCCCGGCACGAGGACATCTGGTCTGAGATCATGGCCAGCACCCAGGGGGTGTTTCCGGTTTATGACGGGCGGCGCGACAATCTGATAGGGGTAGTCTCCGTCAAGGATATCTACGGCCGGCTTGCGGCCGGGAAGACCGTGAACTTTGCCGAGATCATGCAGCCGCCGCTGTTTGTTCCGGAAATGCAGAAGGCCGGCGTGTTGTTGGAGACCTTCCGCAGCACGGGGCAGCGCGCGGCTTTCGTTCTCGACGAGTTCGGCAGCGTGATGGGCATGGTCACGCTCATTGATCTGATGGAAGCCGTCGTCGGCGACGTTCCGTCGCGGGAAGAACAGCTCGCCATGCCGATCCGGCGGCGTGCGGACGGCACCTGGCTGATTGACGGATATTTCGAGATCGAAAAACTATCGGAACATCTTGAGGCATTCGATCTCCCCGAGGGTGGCGGCGACGAATACCAGACCCTTTCGGGGTGGTTCATGAAGGAGCTCGGCCGCGTGCCTGTGGAAATGGACAGGATTTGCTCGGGGCAGTGGACGTTCGAGGTCATGGACATCGACGG
>CAYXZE010000171.1:0-5835 GCA_964469395.1 uncultured Luteolibacter sp. | reverse complement strand
TGAAATCTCCCCGTATTCAGCCGACTCGCGCGACAAGAAGAGCCTACCCTTAGCCGGGACTTGGGGCATTTCCGATACCTTGCCAGCCAGAACCGGAGGCTTGTCGTTTTTTTCCAACTGCATCTGCTCGTTCGCCTTGGATTCAGAGGCAATGTCGTCAAAAGATCCCGAAAGCCTTGCTTTGAAACGCTCGCCAGTTGCTTTCGGCCCGGCCATGGCGATGCCGCCTTGCAGAGCACGGCCTTCCGCGCGGCTGGGAGAAGCCGCTGGGGCCGGGTCGGCGGGAGCCGACGGCATGGTCGGAGATACAGGCAAGGCTTTATCCATCCCAATGCTACGGCCACCACCGAGTCCGCTCGCCATGCCATCTAAAGCGACAGGCGGCATGGTCTCCGATTCGGAAATGACAGCATGATCGCCCACTTGGAGGGGCGCATCGGGTATCACCCGCGGCTTGGGCACTTGTTTCGCGAGTTGGTTCTGGCGGGCGGCCTGCTGAAGTCCCGGTTCGCGGCTGGCGACTACGGCGGCGGAATCGACTTTGTAGGTGCCGGGGCGGGCGGCAGAAGAAGTCGCGGCACCCTTTTGATCGCGGATCATCTCTTCTGAGGCAGATAAAGTGTCCTCACGCTTTGCGCCATCAGAACGACTCATGTCGAATTTGAATGAAGTTCCGCCGATTATATCGATGCTTCCTCTGTCATTCGCGTCCTGCATTGCCACACCGCCGGCCCCGCCTGGCGGCATGAAATCCACTTTTTTTTCTGGTGCCATTATTAGTTGATGCCTCCAAACCGGACGGACCAACTGCAACACCACCACCGCCAGCACCAAACAGGCGGCGATGCCGAAAATCGCCCGCCTGCCTGCGCGACGGACGCGGAGTTCTTTCTGCGAATCAAGCGGGATGACGTTTTCCGGTCCCAGGATTTCATCGAGAGCCCCGCGTTTCGCGGAGGAAAGTTTCCACGCGGGATCGGCTTCCGAGGACTCGGCTTCGGCGAGAAGCCCGTGCAGGGTGAGCATCCGGCGGTGGAAAACGAGGAGCTCGGGGTTTTCCTCGCAAAGGCGCGCAAGCTCGGCCGCCTCGAAGGCGGAAGCTTCGCCGAGGACCCATGCGACGATGCGCGCTTCGACCGGCGCGTCGCCGACGGTGTCGAATGGGTTTGGAGTTTCTTCGTTCATGGTGAGAGATCGTGGATGGAAGATTGGGGATGGAAGATTGGGGATGAGATCTGAAATTTCCGATCCCCGATCTCCTGTCAGCCCTCGGGGCTTTCAACTCCGAGGCGGCGGAGGGAATCGGCTAGATTTTTCAGGGCGTGGTGGAGTTTGTAACCGACATTGCCGACGCTGAGGCCGGTGCGCTGGCTGATTTGGTCGTATTTGAGGCCTTCCTGGTATTTGAGGGAAATGAGCGCGCGGTCGTCTTCGTGGAGCTCGGCGATGAGCAATTGCAGCGTGCCGACCGCTTCGAGCTTGCCGAGGACCTGTTCGGGACCGGGAGTCTGGCTTTCCCATTCGCGCTCGCTGTCCATGGGAGTTTCCCGCTTGTGGTCGCGGATGTGGCTGAGGGCGAGGTTGCGGATGCAGCGGAACAGCCAGGCGCGAGGGTGAATCACTTCGTCCCAATGCGCGTGGAGCTTGAGGAAAGCGTCCTGAACGAGGTCTTCCGCGGTTTCCCGCTGGCCCACCAGCCCGTAGGCGTAACGCAGCAACGGCGATTCTTCCGTGGCGAACACCTCCCGAAATGACGGCTTTTTCTCCATGGGTGGGTGCATCGGTCGCATGAAGATCACCGGGGCGTGACCGATGTCAGCCTTGGTGCGGGCGCTGGCGGTTTGAGTTTCCATGAAGCGGGCGGGTGCGTGGTCATGCTTTCCGAAGATGAAGACACGGCCGGCGGGATTTCCTTAGGAAAAAATGGAAAGAATTACTGCGGAGGCGCGAAGAGGCGGGAGTTTCAGACGATCGGTCATATCCGACCGATCTCTTCCTTCGGACTCCTCCGAGACCTTTGCGGTGAATTTCCCCGCCCGTTGGGCTTGTCATCCCTTGCAGGCTTGCCCCACCTTCCGCAATTCATGAAGCGAGTGATCATCCACACCGACGGCGGCTGCAAGGGGAACCCGGGACCGGGCGGATTCGGCGTGGTGATGGTCTTCGGCAAACACCGCAAGGAGCTGTCCGCCGGATACCGCCTGACCACCAACAACCGGATGGAGCTGCGGGCCGCGATCGCCGCGCTGGAGAGCCTGAGCGAGCCGTGTGCGGTGGAGCTGCACTCGGATTCGAAATACCTGATCGATGCGATTTCCAAAAAATGGATCGAGGGCTGGAAAAAGCGCGGCTGGCAGACCGCGGACAAGAAACCGGTGAAAAACCAGGATTTGTGGCTGAGGTTGCTCGCGGCGATCGGGCAGCACAAAATCGACTGGCGCTGGGTGAAAGGGCATGCGGGCCACGCGGAAAACGAGCGTTGCGACGAGTTGGCGAACCTCGCGGTGAAGGGGAAAAATTTGCTGGAGGACGCGGGCTTCGAGCCGGCACGCAGCTAGAAGAGTTTACCGCAAAGGCGCGAAGGTCGCGGAGGGACGCAAAGGAAGATGGAGAGTCATGGAAAATCAAAATTTGCGGCGCGGTGCGGCGTGTTCGGTGATTTGCCGGCGCGGCTGCTGCGGCACGGACTGCGGGTGGCGCCATGGTTTCTCGAACCGGCGCTCATCGGCGGCTGGACGCTGGTTTTTTTCACAATCGCCAAATCCCAACGGCGGGCGGTGGCGGGAAATTTACGGGCCTTGCATCCCGGCTGGGGTGCGTGGCGGGCGCGGTTCGGCGCATGGCAGGTGTTCTGGAATTTCGCGCTGACCTATGCGGACGCGCAGCGTTGCGAAAGCGGAACCGGCGCGGTGGATTGGGCGGTGGAGGGACTGGCCGCGCTGGAGGACCTGGCGAATCGCAAGGAAGGCTGCGTCATTCTAACCGCACACATGGGAAATTACGACATCGCCGCGCCGGTGTTCGCCACGCGCTTTAACCGCACGCTCTACACCGTGCGGGCTCCCGAACGCGAGCCGGAAACCCAGCGGCTCCGCGATGAGGAAATCCGCCGCAAGGAGGCTCTCACCCCGAATTTCCGCACGCTCTACAACCGGGAAGACAGCCACCTCGGCGTGGAACTCGCACGCCTGCTAGGCGAGGGCAACATCGTCGCCGTCCAGGGCGACCGCGTGATCTTCGACGTTTCCCCGATGGATGTGGAGGTCGAGCCGGGTCTGACGATGCGCCTGCCGAAAGGCCCGCTATTCCTCACCCGCGCGACCGGTGCGCCGTGTTTCCCGCTGTTCATCCTGCGTGACGGCTGGCGGAGATACCGGGTCGTCGTCCTGCCGGAACTCAAACTGCCGCCACGGCAACGGGGAGCCGAGGACGAGGCCGCCAAACTCTGGGCGGCGACCATTCTCGCCGTGGTGCGGAAAAACTGGCGGCAATGGTATGTCTTCGAGCCGACGATGACGCGGAGCTGAGAGTTGAGAGCGCGCCACCTTCCGACCTTCAGACTTCGCGCTTTCCAGATTTCAAACTTCGGCTATACCAAAAACCATGAATTTAAAAGCCGTTACCATTCTCACCGCCGTCCTCGCCTCCCCGCTGGCTCTGGCCCAGAGACCGGTCCCTCCCCCATCCAGCCCGCGGCTGCCCCTATCCAAGGTCTTCCAGGGCGAAGCCAAGTTCCAGGCCATCTGCGCCAAGGCCGAGCGCGAAAACTGGCGCAACCTGCCCATTGGCGAGAGAACCATCCGCGTCGCGCGGGAGCTGCTCGGCACGCCCTACGTGAACTACTCGCTGGAAGTCGATGACCGGATCGAATCCCCGGTGGCCAACCTCCGGGCCATGGACTGCTGGACGTATTATGAAAACTCGCTGGCGCTCGCCCGCATGCTCCGCTTCAAGCCCGCGCCCTACAAACCGCAGGACCTGCTCCACATGGTGGAAATCGAGCGCTACCGGAACGGCGTCTGCACGGGAAACTACCTGAGCCGGATGCACCATCTGGAAGAGGTTTTCCACGACAACCAACGCCGCGGCTACGCCACCAACATCACCTCCCGCATCCCCGGCGCGGAAAGAATGCATCGCCAGATCCGTGAAATGACCGTGCAGTGGAAAGCCTACCGCTACCTCCGCTCGAACCCGTCATTGATCGGACCGATGGGAAAAATCGAAGCCCAGGTCTCGAACCTGCCGGTCTATCACATCCCGAAATCCAAGGTCCGCAACGCCGAGAAATACCTCCAAAACGGCGACATCTGCGCCATCACCAGCAAGCATCCCGGCGGCTACACCTCCCATGTCGGCCTGATCATTCGAATCAAGGACCGCGCCTATTTCACCCACGCCACCTCGGACCGCGACAAAGGCCGGAAAGTGGTGATCGACCGCCCGATTTCCGATTACGTCAACGGTGCCGCAAAGCACGCCGGCATCATCATTTGCCGTCCGAACGACGTTCCACCGTCGCCGCTGTGGCGGAATAACGTGGCCAATCGGTGAGTCTGAATGGCTGTGCCCTTCCGGCACGCAAAAATAAGGAGGGTCGATCTTCGGTCGACCTGTCCATGAGAAGCCAATGAAAAGCGCCTTCCCCACCTCATTGGCTCCCCATTGGCAGGTTGACCGAAGTTCGCCCCTCCCGAGTAGCACTTTTGTAATGTGTTGACGCTCCCGAGGAACTTGAGACGCAATTGTGGCTGGGACATCCTGTCCCAGCCTGTCGTGGAGGACATCCTTTCCCCATTTTTCCAGCCAAGTTACTCTGCTTTCCACACTCCAGCGCGGCGCGGGTTCTGGTGCTCCTCACCGGACGGCTCCGACCACCCGGAACCTTCGACGTTTTCCCACCCAAATCCCCCCCCAAATCCCACCCATCCACCCCACCGAATCCATTTCCGCCGACTCTCCCCTTGAAAACCCCTCCGAGGCTGTCTATTCCTCGCTCGGCCCGCGCGCCACTCCACTTTAATCCCATGAACGCCCTCACCCGTTGCCTCGAAACTTACTGGTCCTCCTCCATCGGGAAAAAGCTCGTTGTCGCCCTCACCGGCATCGTCCTGGTTTCCTTCCTCGTCGGCCATTTGATCGGCAACCTCGTCGTCTTCCTCGGCCCCGAGCCGTTCAATGAATACGCCTATTTTCTCCACCACATGCTCCACGGCGCGGGCATCTGGGTCTTCCGCGCCACCATGCTGGTCATGATCGTCGCCCACGTCACGGCCACCATTTCCCTCACCCGCCAGAACCGCGCCGCCCGCCAGGCTTACGAAAAAACCGCCACCATCCAGGCCACCAAATCCTCGCAGACCATGATGTATTCCGGCCTCACCATCCTGGCCTTCGTCATCTACCACCTCCTCCACTTCACCGTCCGCGACGGCAACAACCAATACAACACGCTCGACCGCTACAAAACCACCCTCCATGGCGTCGAAGGCCAAGTCCACAACGCCTGGCAAATGGTCATCGACGGCTTCTCGCCACAAGCCTGGTATGTTTCGCTCTTCTACATCATCGCCATGACCCTGCTCTGCTCGCACCTGCGCCACGGCGTCGGAGCCATTTTCCAGACCCTCGGCCTGCGTTCGAAAAAATCCGCCGGACTCATCAACCAGTTCTCCATCGCCCTCAGCCTCTTCATCTGGCTCGGCTTCATTTCCATCCCGGTCGCCATTCTCTGCGGATTCGGCCGCTGAGAAACCTCCTATCCCCAATCTCCAATCTCCAATTCCCCATGTCCATTGTCCTTGATAGCAAAATCCCGTCCGGCCCCCTTGAGCA
>CAYXZE010000170.1:0-5839 GCA_964469395.1 uncultured Luteolibacter sp. | reverse complement strand
CGAAGTCGAGCAGGACGCGGCCGATATCAAAGAGGAAGGTCATGGAAGATGGTTAAACGATATTGGTTAGAAATTAAAAGTCGGACGGCGCGGACTTGCCACCACCGACCTTCGCCTTTTTGGCGGTTTTCAGGATCAAGTTGCCATTTTCCGTATCGAACGAGATGACCTCGAAGTTAAAATTCTGGCGCTCGGCTTTGGCTCTCTCGTCACACAGGTAGAATGACAGAGCTAAAATTTTTCCGGAATCCGTGGAATATCTCGCGATGAGAACACCTTGATCAAGATTCCAAAAGCGAAGCGATTGGTTTTTTTCCAAAGTCGCCATTTCCAACACCGTCTCGGTGTGTCCACTTTTCTTCATCGCCAAATTTGCGGCTTCGACAGGGACTTCGTTCTTGAGAATCAAAGCAGACGCCAAACTTGAGATACCGAGGGAAACGATCACAAATATAGAGGTGTGTTTCATGAGAAAGACGGTTTTTAATGTTCAGTATTTGGAAAATCGCTGTGATGAAGGAGCAATAACTTTGATCTTCAATCCCCCATCTCCGATCCACGATCCCCGATCTCTTTCAAAACGAATCCCGCGGCGGCGAGGGCTCCGTCATTGCGATTGTGGCGGGCGAGGGCTTCTTTCATATCGCGCCAGCCGGCGGCGTGGTCGGCGAGGAGGCCGGTGACGCTGTTGGCGAGGGCTTCGGGGGTCTCGGCCAAGCGGCCGCCGCCGATGATTTCAAGGAGCCGGAGATTTCCCTCTTCCTGACCGGGGACGAGGTGATGGATGAGCATCGGGCAGCGGGCGGCGATGGCTTCGTGGACGGTGGCGCCGCCGGCCTTGCCGACGACGAGATGATGGTTGTTGAGGAACTGCGGCACCCGGCGCGTCCAGCCGACGAGCCGGACACGGCCCGGATAGGCTTTCTGGATTTCGCGGGCGCGGGAATAAAGCAGCCGGACATTCCGCCCGAGGATGATGGTGAGTTGGACCGATGGCGAGGCGTCCAGCAAGGCCCGGCTGTGGCGGCGGACGAAGGGCAGGTTCGCGGTGGGGAAATAGAGGATTTTGAAGGGATCGCAGGCGTCCGTCGTGGGCACGGGCGTGAGTTTTGAAAATACCGGATTCACGGGAAACCCGGTGTCCACGATTTTTTCAGCGGCCAATCCCGCCTGAATCATGCTTTCCCGGGTGTGGGCATCGGTGACCAGCCAGCGATCACACTCGGCCCGCAGCCAGGCGGCGTTGATCTCGATGGAATCGGTGACGACCGTGAAAACGGGCGGCTTTTTCCCGGACGCCGCGAGGATGCGGGTCATGAAATACGGATAAAGCGGATAAGTGCTGACGACGGCGTCCGGCTGGAATTCATCGACCAGACCGGCCAGCGCGTTCTCGACCCGGCGCATGACCGGCGAGCGCTGGCGGCTGAAATCGCAGTTGTCGGTGGAGCGGTAGATTTTCGCCCAGATTTTCGGGAAATTGGTGGTGACGTAGCGGTAGCCTTGGTTGACGAGCGACGTGATGCGGGGCACGCCGAGCTGGCACGGGTCGCTGACCTGGGTCACGGCACCGGCGGCATCCAGCGCGAGCGCGAGATTGCGGGCCGCGCTGTTGTGCCCTTCACCAAAGGCGGCGGTGACGATGAGAATACGCGGAGATGCTGCCATGGTTGGTTTGCGCCGCAGATTTAGTGCGAGAGCAGCGTTGCGTCGATGGACTTTTGCAGCTTTCTTCCCGCTGGAAATGGCGCGTGAGGAAAAACGATTTGAATTGAAGCCGGTGACCGATGCCGAGCCATCGCCCGAGCCCGTCATCCGCCTTGAGAAAGATGAAACCTTGCAGCGTGCCGGATCGGCGCGGTTCAGCGTGCCGCCGGAGGTCGCCGAGGTCAGCCACCGCCTTGAAATCCCGGCGCGCGCCGAGTTCGAATCCCGCACGCACCAACCAGGAATCGAGGCGCTGATCGAGACCGAAACCGACAATCCCGACCATTTGGAACAGGGCTGGGAAAAGAACGCCACGCACCACCGGCACATCCCCTGGGGCTGGTTCGTGCTCCTCACGCTGCTCCTCGCCAGCGCCGCCATCTGGTCGCTTTCCGGGGTGAAAAAGGCGGAGGTGCAGGCCGTCAAGCTCGTGGCGGAAATGCAGTCCGTTCTCGACTACGAAGCCGAGGAAGATCTCAAAGCCAGCCAGCTCATCGACCGGATCGATGCGACCATCCGGACATTTTTCGCTGAAAACACCGTGGATGCGCGCTCCCGCCTCGTCCGCCACCCCGAGCGGGTCCGCCCCCTGATGGAAGCATATCACGGCGCGAACCCGCTTCCCGTCAACCGACACCAACGGACCAAGCTCCTACAATCGCTCACCCTCGACAACCGCGCGAATTTCTGGATGGCCACCGTGGAGCTTGAAGACCACAGCAGCCACAATTTGATCCTCGAAATCCTCGACAGCGGCGAGCCACGGATCGACTGGGAAACGCTGGTCTGCCACCAACCGCTCAAGTGGGACCGCTTCGCCACGGAGCGCCCCGCCGGAACCTCCTTCGACTTCCGCGTTTACGTCGAGCCGGACAATTTCTTCAGTCACGAATTCACGGATTCCAATCGCTGGATTTGCTTCCGCCTCACCGCGCTGGGCAGCGAGGAAATGCTGTTCGGCTATGCGAATGCACACGAGGAACTCGGCCAGCAACTCGCGGAAATTTTCAGCAGGAATCCAGACCGCAAGACTTCGCTCATCCTCAGACTGACCATCCCCGAGGGGCTCCAGTCCCGCCGTGGCGTGGTGATCGAAAAACTCGTCAGCCCGCGCTGGATTTATGTCGATCCGCCCGAGGCATGAATCCCGCTCTTGATGTTGCGGGCCGATCCGGCAAGTCTCCCGGCCCTTTGAACACACCCACCCCAAAACAAACGCCGTTCCGCCCGGCAAAGTTTCTCCTGGTGCTGGCCGGTGCCTCGATTTTCCTGGCGTTTCAGTATGGCAGCGCCCTGTGGCGGCTCGCGCATTCCTCTGGGGAAATGGCGAACAAATTCAGCGCCCTCGCCAAAGACAAATACATGGGCTTCCTGGTGTTGCAGAATCTCCAGATGCTCATCGCCTACGGCGTGCTGGCCCTCGCCGCCGCATTTCTGCTCCAGCCGTTTGTCACGCTGTGGACCGCCCGCTCGAAGCACCAGTCCCGGCGGGCCGTCATTTTTCGCAGCCTCGGCCTGACGGCGTTGCTGCACGGCTATTTCACCATCCGCCTGGTGGACACGCGCCCGTATTTCCTCGATGAGGCGGAGTTCGGGCAGTGGTATTACAAAGCGATCGACCTCATCCCGGACCCCGCGAAACCGGCGTGCCTGCTGGTGCTTTTCACCCTGCTGCCGCTCGCCGTGATCGCATTCTCCCTATTTTGGCAAATCCGCCGGCGCGGACGCATCGGCTGGTCGGTCGCGGCGGGTATTTCCGCCATCGTCGCGCTCACGGCGGGCATGAATCATTACCGCGGACAACCGCCCGCCCAAACCACCGCAGGCAAGCCGCTGAATGTCATCATCATCGGCTCGGACTCCCTGCGCGGCGATCTCCTCGGCTGCGCCGGCTACAAGCCCCGGCGCACCGACGGCCCCGCCAAAGCCGGCGTCTCGCCCGTGATCGACGCCCTCGCCGCACGCTCCACCCGCTTCGAGCGCTGCTACACCTCCATCGCCTCGACCATGGAATCCGGCGTGCAATTGATGGCGTCCCAATACCCGCAGAGCCACGGCCTCCGCCAAATGTATCCGGACCGGGCAACCGTCGAGGCCACCGGCAAACGCACGGAAACCCTGCCCATGCTGCTCCGCAAACGCGGCTACGACACCGCCGCCATCGGCGATTGGTGCGCCGGCTATTACGAAGTCCTGCCACAGGGATTCGAGCACATCTCGGTCTCCAGTTTTGACAATTTCAAAATCTACATGAGCCAGGCCGTGGTCATGGCGCACTTCGTCATCCCGCTGTATTTCGACAATCCGTTAGGTTACAAACTGTTTCCCCAGCTCGGAGCCTTCGCCCAGTTCGTCACGCCCGAGGTCGTCACCCGGCGTGTTGAAAAGCGCCTCGCCGCCGTCGCCAAGGATCAAAAACCGTTCTTCTGGCACGTCTTCTATTCCTGCAACCACCTCCCCTACCGCAGCCCGGAACCCTACCGCAGCATGTTCTCGGATCCCGCCTACAACGGCCCGAACCGCAATGGCGTGGACTTCGACATCGACGCCTTCATCGGCGGCACCCCCCTCGCCTCCAAGTGGCAGGCGCTCCCGCCGCAGGAAATGGAACAAATCCGCGCGCTCTACGACGGCTGCACCCGCCAGTTCGACGACTGCGTGGGAAAAATCCTCGCCTCGCTCAAAGCCAACGGCCTCGCCGACAACACCATCATCGTCGTCACCTCCGACCATGGAGACGACCACTTCGAGCCCGGCGTCACGCTCGGCCACGGCCTCACCTTCAACGGCGGCCTCCAGGCCAACCATGTGCCGATGATCGTCCACATCCCCGGCACCGCGCCGCAGGTCATCCCGGAAACCGTGCGGCTCATCGACGTCATCCCCACCCTCGCGGATTTGTTAGAACAGGAAAAATCCCCCACCTGGCAGGGCCGGAGCTTCGCCAGTTGGATCCGCAAAACCGAAACTCCCGTGTATCGTCCGTTCTACGGCGAGACCGGCTTCCCCTTCATCCAGTTCGAAGTCAAAGGCGTCGAACGACCGAAGCTCCCGGCCATGGACGAACTCACCGGCATCGATCCCGGCTACAACTATCAGTTCGTCCTCAAGCCGCAATACCTCGACCGCCTCATTCAGGCCAAGCAACGCTGCCTGAGAACCCGGTATTGGAAACTCGTCTGCACGCCCACCGCGCAGGGTGGCCGCCACTTCGCCCTCTTTCACAACCCCACCGATCCCCACGGCGAGACCGACCTCGCCGCCACCCGCCCCGACGTGCTCGGCCCGATGCAAACCGCGCTCGAACGCTGGATGGATCAGCAAAAAGAATCATCCATTGCGGAAATTTTCCCAACGGGCGAACCCCGGTGAGCCATGTTTTCCGACTGAGATAGCCAGGAATGAACCGTTGCCGGATATTCGAAATCATGGTAAGTCCTATCCATGAGCACCGTGGAGATCGCCATTGTTGAATTGAAAAGCGCACCGGAATCAATCGCCCGGGAAACGCTCGATTTCATCATGTTCCTGAAGCAAAAAGCGGCGTTGCCACCGGCCACCAAGACGGACTCTCTCGGTTACCCGATTGGCTATTTCAGCGCCACGGCAGGCAGCTTTGCCGATGAAACGCTGGAACGGCCAGAACAACCATCACTCGCCCCCGCCCCCGTTTGGTAATGCGCTATCTTCTCGATACCAATATCTGGATTCTCTATCTGAAGAATAGGAACACATTGATCGAGTCCAGACTCAAAACAGTGCCTGCTCGCGAAATAACAAGTTGTTCCGTCGTGCTGGCGGAACTCCTGCACGGAGCACGCAAATATGGCAATGGCGCACGCCGGGAAGCTCTCGTAAGAAAAACCCTGGAGCCATACATCTCGTTGCCGTTTTGCGATATTGCGGCCAGGCATTACGCGGAAATTCGTGACCATCTCGAAAGTTCGGGAACCATCATCGGTTCCCACGACCTCCTGATCGCCAGCATTGCCCGCGCCCATGCACTGACCGTCGCTACTGGAAACTCAGCCGAATTTTCAAGGGTTCCCGGACTGAACGTGGAAGACTGGACCCGCTGATCACTATACAGACCATGCTCGAACGCTGGATGGATCAGCAAAGCCAATGAGCC
>CAYXZE010000169.1:0-5872 GCA_964469395.1 uncultured Luteolibacter sp. | reverse complement strand
CGCTTCTTCAACGTCTTCGGCCCGCGCCAGGATCCCAAGGGCGCCTACGCCGCCGCCGTGCCGATCTTCATCGAAAAGGCCGTGCGCAATGAAGACATCACCGTCTTCGGCGATGGCGGGCAGACCCGCGATTTCATCTACGTGAAAGACATCGTCGGCGCGCTTTCCTTCGCGGTGGAAACTCCCGGAGTCACCGGTGTCTTCAATGCCGGATACGGCGGCCAGATCACCATCAACGATCTCGCCAACGGCCTCATCCAGTCCGCCGGTTCCACCTCCAAGGTCGCCCACCTGCCGGAACGCGCCGGAGATGTCCGCCACTCCCGCGCCAGTTCGGACAAGCTCCGCGCCGCTGGCTGGGTACCCAGGCACACGCTGGACGAAGGCTTGGCCCGGACGCTGGAGTTCTTCCGCGACCGCTGATAAATTCAAAAATCCGAAATCAACAATCGTCAATCCACCCCGATTGACGATTGTTGATTTTGAATTTTTGAGGAGAAATCCCACACATGAACGAACCAAAGGAACGCCCCGCCGGCCCGAGAGAACTGTCATTGTGCCCCTGCAAGAGCCGTGAAACCTATGGCAACTGCTGCCAGCCATTCCACCTCGGCCGGGCGAAACCGGAGACGGCGGAGCAACTCATGCGCTCCCGCTACAGCGCCTATTTTTTCCGGCTCGTCGATTACCTCGTCGCCACCACCCACCCGGACACCCGGGAACCTGATTTAAAAAGCCGTCTGGAAGAGACGATCCACGAAACCAACTGGCGCTTCCTCACCATCGTCAAATCCTCCAAGGGCGGCCCTGAGGATAAAACCGGAAAAGTCCAATTCGTCGCCGAATACTTCGAAGACGGCCAACCCCGCGAGCTCCACGAACATTCCCGCTTCAAACGCTACAAGGGAGCCTGGAAATACCTCGACGGAAAGGGTTGATTCGTCGCTTCCGACGATCATCCAATTGTCGCCATGTTGGCAAAGCCGGACTAACCGACTACCATTACTTCGCACCAAGTCGAACCCGTGCGGGAAGATAGCCGGGCGCTTCGGCGGAGATTTCCCACGCGCCGCCGGGTGCGCTGCCTGCCGGGGCGGGCGGAAGTTTCAACTCTCCGGCGGAACTGCCTTTGATGAAGGAAATGCCTTCGGAAAGCGCAAGAATGGCACTGACGATTTTCCCGGCATCCGCCTCGCTGACCGCTTGCGGAGGCATGGGCACCTCTCCCCATGTGCCGGTGCTGCCTTTCAAAATGCGCTCTTTGAGATAGTCCGCGGCATCGGCACGGTCCCGATGGCGAAGGCCGACTTCCACATAACGCGGACCAACGGAAGCAGCGTCCACCTGGTGGCAGGCGAAGCACAGACGCGCGGTGATCAAATCGCGGATTTCCGCCGGGAACTCCGGACCGCCGGCATCGTGACCGGTCGGCGGAATGTAGCGGGCGCGAACCGAGACGCCCTTGGCATCCGGCGCGGTGGGCGCGGTGACTTTGAACGCAAGGGTTTCACCAAAAGCCAGCGCGGCGGGCTTGGCCGGGAATTCAAGCGCCAGGGTCGGCTCGACGACTTTGGCGGCTTCCAGCGGGAAACGTTTCACCGTGACGCCACCCTTGGTATCGATGGCCACGGCACGGAGTTCACTGCCCGCGCCAGCCGGAACGGTGACGGTCGGTTCCTTGCCCAGATCCTTTTCATCAGCACCCGTGGTGAGAAACCAGCGGAAGGCGATGGCGTCCTTGTCCTCATCCGTGACGGATTTGACGGTGAAGGTGTTGGGCTGGCCGGCGACCGCTTCCGCCACGATCACGGGGGCGCGGTTGTCGGTGGCGGGGCGGAGACGGCGGATGCGGCCGTTCTTGTTGAAATACCAGCCGGAGCCGTATTCAAGCAGCCACACGGTCCCGTCGGCGGCCATTTCCAAGTCCATGGGATGCATGAGCTTGTCCACAAATGGCTCAAGCGACTGGAGCTTTTCCTGATTGTCGAGTTTCGCCTTCCAGATCTTGCCGCGGGCCCAGTCGTAGGTGAGCAGGGTGTGATTCTCATCCGGACCTAACAGATTCCACTTGCGGTTGCGCTCATGGTAGAAAACCGGTCCGGCCATGGCGTTGCGGGAACCCTTCCCCATGACGGGAAACTCGGCGCTCTCCGCATAGGGGTAGTAAATCAGCGCGGGCTGCGCGGGCGGCAGAACGGCGAGGCCGGTGTTGCGCGTGCCGGGGTTCTTCGGCGCGGCGGGATCGGTCATCTCGCCGGGCTTGCCGGTGGCGAAATCCACAATCGGATAGGGCCTGTTATCGGCAATGACGAACGGCCAGCCGAAGTTGCCGGCCTTGCGGGCCTGGTTCACCTCGTCGAAGCCACGCGGACCGCGCGGTCCCTCGCCATTGGCATCCGGGCCGACCTCGCCCCAGTAAACGATGCTTTTTTTCGGATCGATGGAAATGCGGAACGGATTCCGGCAACCCATGACATAAATCTCGGGGCGGGTCTTCGGAGTGCCGGGCGGGAACAGATTGCCGCGCGGGATTTCATAGCCTTTCTCGGTGGGGCGGATCCGCAGAATTTTGCCTCGCAGATCATTGGTGTTGCCCGCGCTACGCTGCGCGTCCCAGTCGCCGCGGTTCGGGCGGTCATCGATGGGCGCGTGACCGGCGCTCTCGAAGGGATTGGTATTATCGCCAAGGCTGAGGTAAAGCAGGCCGTCGGGGCCGAAAGCGATGGACCCGGCGTTGTGGCAATTGGTCTTATCGCGCTCCACCGGCACTTCCAACAGCATCAGTTCCGAGGCGCGGTCGAGCAGTCCGTCTTTAAGCGTGAATCGGGAAAGGCGGATGAGCTTTTTGACCGGATCGCTGTAATAAAGAAAGAGTCGGCGGTTTTGCTGGAACTTGGGATCGAGGGCGATGCCCAACAACCCCTCCTCCGCCGCGATCGGACTGCTGCCCCCACCCTCCCGGCGCGCGGCCACTTCGATCTGGCCGATTTCAAACACGCCGCCGGTCTGCGGTCTCACGCGCAGCACGCGCCCTTCGCGCTCGACGACGTAAAGATCGCCATTCGGAGCCACGGACAACTCCATGGGATCACGCAGCCCCGTGGGGACCACATCCGCAAGTTCGTAAGTCGGCGCGGCAAAGAGCGAACCGGATAGAGCCAACAGTGAGAGTAGGGAAATTTTCGCCATGGAATGAAAATGATGTGTGCTTACCGAGAGACAGGATTCCGTCTTTCAGAAAAAAAACACGCTAAAAACGCATGTCGGAATTCATCGTGCCCCGTGTCGCATTTCCCCGGGGTCATTCTATAAAAAACGGAGACGATCGACATCGAATGAGAGAGATTCGATTTTGACAGAGTAAACATTACCGCTCTCAAACTACCTCCGGTATCCATCTCCCGCACCATGAACCGTCTATTCCTATTCCTCCTCCTGCTCCTCCCCGCTTCCGCGGCTCCGCCCGCATCATCGATCACCCTTGAGAACCGTTTCCTCAAGCGCACCATTTCGCTCGGCGAGACCATCGGCACCACCGCCATCACCAACAAACTCGACGGCAAAACCCTCACTCCCACCGCAGGCGAGGACTTCGTCATTCATCTCGCGGACGGCCCTCAAGTCCCCGCGTCCGACTTTTCCACCGTCAAGGTGGACGACACCACCCAGGCCGGGCTCCGCACCGTGACGGTCCACCTCACCTGCGCCAATCCCGCGCTCAAGGCGTCCATCCGCTACCAGCTCCATGCGGAGAATTTCCATCTCCGCAAAACCCTCACCCTCACCTCCCCCGCCGATCTCCGCGTCGCCCGCATCGATGTCGATTCCATCCAGCTTGCCGACGCCTATCAGCCCTACACCATCTCCCAAATCACCGCCCGGGGCGTGGGAAAATGGCGGCCCGGCCTCGGCCAGCCGCTCTACACCCGCCACTCCGGCACCTTCTGGGGACTGGAGCACCCCGCCGCCATCAACACCGTCAAGGACGGCCGCCTCACCTGCTCCTATCTCGTTGGCAAAACCCTGCCCGCCAACACGCCCTACACCACACCCTCCGCGGTTTTCGGCGTCGCCGACTCGCCGGACTTCGTCCAGGACGCCTTCTTCGACTACATCGACCGCACCCGCATCCGTCCGCTCCGCCTGCAAACCCAATACAACTCATGGTTCGACTTCGGTCAGGGCGTGAGCGCCGCCAACTTCGCCACCAGCGTGGAGCGACTCCACCAGGAACTCGTCACCGAGCGCGGCGTGCCACCCCTCAAGGCCTACGTCATCGATGACGGCTGGCAGGACACCGGCGCGGACTGGACCAAAGGCACCTGGCCGGTGAACAAAAAGTTCGACCCCGACTTCTCCGGCAGCTTCAAGGCAACCTCCGCCGCGAAGTCAAATCTCGGACTATGGCTCAGCCCCGGTGCGATTTTCGGCGCCTCTCCCGCCATTCCGAAAATGAAGGCCGGCGGCTTCCGCACGCTCGACCCGTGGATGTCCCTCAACCATCCCGCCTACATGGATCTGTTGGAAAAACGCATGGTCGAACTCGCGAAATCGGGAGTCACCTATTTCAAGCTCGACGGCATTTTCGGCCACCTCAACAACCGGAACTTCGACATCGAAGGCTTCAAGGGCGGCGAGGCGGAACTCAACGACCCGAAATACGACCTCCAGAAAATCCAGTATCTAACCGACTCCGCCGACCGTCTCAACAGGATCTTCGCCGCCATGGCCGCCGTAAATCCGGACGTTTACATCGTCATCTCCAACGGTGCGTGGCTTTCCCCGTGGTGGCTCCACCACATCGACGCGTCCTGGATGATCAATGCCGACGACGCCGCCGCCGGCTCAAACCGGACCGGCGAGCTGGTTTACCGCGATCAGATCTATCACGAGCTCGCCGTCAGGGAACACACCCAGTTCCCGCTGCACTCGATCTTCAACCACGAGCCGAAGAAAACCGATTCTAACGAAACAAAGGACGCGTTCCGCCGCTACCTTTACCTGAGCATGTCGCGCGGCACCGGCTTCATCGAGCTCTATCTGAAAACCCAGCGCCTCAAGACCTACGACTGGGATGTCCTCGCCGAGGGCCTGCACTGGGCGCACGACGTGTTCCCCACCTTCAAGCGCGCCCGCATGCACGGTGGAAATCCCGGAGCCCGGGAAGTTTACGGCTACACCGCCTGGCTGGATGACCGCGGCTACGTCTCGATCCACAATCCCGCCCGCGAACCGAAGAGTTACACCTTCACCCTCAACCGCGCCTTCGGCCTCACACCGTCCGCAATCGCCGGGAAAACCGTCTATCACATCTCCTCGCCGATCGACGGCAGCCTGGAAGGACTGGAAAAAACCGGCATCGCTAACAGCACCTTCACCCTGAAACTCCAGCCGGGTGAAATCCGCATCCTCAACTTCGACACCCGCCCGCGTGACTGGTCCACCCTCCGCAAGCTGCAAACCCGCACCGCCGAGGATTTCCATCCGCCCGAACCGGTCGCCATCAAAGGCCACGCCCTCCTCGGCATCTGGCACTACACCGCCGAGGGAGCCGCCCACAGCCGCGAGTTCAAGCCCGACGGCACCTGCATCCTGCGCCGCGGCGAGACCGTCATCTGGACCAAGCCCTTCACCGCCGCCGATGCGAAAACCCTCATCGTCGAGGGCGGCCATCAGCACACCCTCGATCCCGGCGGCTCCCTGAAAATCGAAGGCCGCTACACGGCCAAAAAGTGAACAATTACCTCCGCTGACTTCTCAGGGGCTGACGCCCGTGAGATTTGAGAGCTGATTAAAGAAGACAGTCAGGCCCTCCACGTCCGCTTCGCTTCCATTCCCCAGGTAATTGCACGTTGCTCCACCGCACTGCCTC
>CAYXZE010000168.1:3429-5896 GCA_964469395.1 uncultured Luteolibacter sp. | reverse complement strand
CGATGAGGTCGATGAGCCCCGCGAGGTTCGCCGGATCGATCTGGAGCTGGGTGTAGTTCTTGTTGAGGACGTTCTTGAGCTTCGGGTTCTCCTTCTCCACCGACTCCAGCGCGTCGTCGATGAGCTTGCCGGTGGAGGTGATCTTGTAAGTGGAGGTTTTCCCGTTCTTCACGGTGATCTCCGTCCCGGCCGGGAGCTTGGCGGAGTCCTGCAAGGTCTTCCATCGCGCCAGCGCCGGCACCCAGAAGACGTTTTTCTCGATGTAGTAGTCCCGCTCCTCCAGCTCAGCGCGGATGGCCTCCTCGTATTCCGGCGAGAACGCGTTGCCGTAGTCCTTGGGATCGATGAAATAGTCGCTGTCCGGGGCCTTCAGCATCGCCTCGATCTCCGCCTGCCGCTGGGCGAAGGAGTCCGAAACGTATTTGAGGAAGATCAGACCGAGAACGGCGTGCTTGTAAACGGCGGCGTCGAGGTTCGATCGGAGCTTGTCGGCAGCGGTCCAGAGCTTTTTGTCGAGTTCGCGAAGGAAGGTCTGGGAGGAAGTGTGGGGCATTGAGAGGTAAAAACTGGAAAACTAAAAGAAAGAGGATCGGGAGCTGAACTTCTTCGTCGAAGACTAACCGCCGGAATCGGGTCGGAAAGGAGAAAGTGGAGAGTTGCGGCGATCACCGGTCGCCGCGAATCCTTTTTTCCCAACTCGCGGCGACCGGTGATCGCCGCTACTTCGCATGATCCAGCATCCGCTTGGCGAGGCGGTAGGCTTCGGCGTCGGGAGAGTTCGTGGCTTCGGCGAAGAGTGCTTCGACGCGGTGCTTGCCGCGGTGGCAGAGGTAGCGGGCCGTTTGGAGGGAGGCTTCGTCGCCGAGGGCGTGGGCGTGGGCGACGGAGACGCTCATGGCGAGAAGCTCGGCAGCGATGTCCACGAGGCGGCCTAACAAGAGCTGGCGGCGTTCGAGTTTCGCGCCGTTGCGGGCCATGGCGTGGAAGAGGGTGCGGGCGAGCTGGCGGCTGAGGCGGGCGACATCGCGCAGGGCGCGGGCGAGTTCGGGATCGAGATCGGCGGGCAGGCTGGAGAAACGCGGCAGACAGCGGGCGGGATACCAGGTGGCGTAGAAGAGGCCGGCTTTCAGGGCGGCTTTGAGGCGCTCGCCAACGGGCTTGCGGGTGTCGAGGGCGGCGGCTCCGCGGCGGAGGTGGGGATCGAGCGCCTCGCGGGCGATGAAGAGGTGCATGATCTCGGTGGAGCCTTCGAAAATGGTGTTGATGCGGCAGTCGCGGAGCATGCGCTCGACCGGATCGGGCGTATCGCCGCGGGCGCGCAGGGAATCGGCGGTTTCGTAACCGCGGCCACCCTTGATCTGCATGGTGGCGTCGGCGGCGCGCCAACCGGCTTCGGTGCCCCAGAGTTTGGCGATGGCGGCTTCGAGGCGGATGTCGGCGTGCTTGTCGGCATCGACCATCGCCGAGGTGTGAAGGACGAGGGCTTCGGTGGCGAAGGCGTCGGCGGTTAGATCGGCGAGTTTGCCGGCGATGGCTTCGTGCCGGCCGATGGACTGGCCCCATTGCACCCGCGCGCGCGACCAGGAGAGCGCGATTTCGAGACAGCGGCGGATGAGGCCGACGCAGGCGGCGGGAAGTGTCAGGCGGCCGGTGTTGAGAGTGGTTAGAGCGACCTTAAGCCCCTTCCCTTCCCCGAGCACGACGTTTTCCAGCGGCACTTTCACGCCGGTGAAACGGATCACTCCGTTGTAAAGCGCGCGCAGGCCCATGAAGCGACAGCGGGTGACGATTTCCACGCCGGGCCATGCGGTCTCGACGATGAAGGCGGTGATGGCGTGCGGCTTGTCCGGCAACGGCGTGCGGGCCATGACGATGAGGTGCCTGGCCTTGAGGCCGTTGGTGCACCAGAGTTTTTCACCATCGAGAATCCAGTGGCTGCCGTCATCGGATCGGCGGGCGCTGGTTTTCATCCGCGCGGGATCGGAGCCGACTTCGGTTTCCGTGAGCGCGAAGGCGGAAATGTCACCGGCGGCGCATTGGGGGAGATATTTCTGCTTTTGTGCGTCGGTGCCGAAGGCGAGCAGCGGCTGCGGGATGCCGATGGATTGGTGGGCGGAAAGCAGGGCGGTGAGGTTGCCGCAATGAGCGCCTAACAGCATGGCGCTGCGGGAATAGTTGGTTTGCGAAAGACCGAGGCCGCCGAAGGATTTCGGAATCTTGATGCCGAAGGCCCCGAGGGCGGCGAGGCCGTGGATGACCTCATCCGGGATCTCGCCGTCGCGGTCGATGGCGTCGGGATCGGTGTGGTCGCGGAGGAAGGCTCCGAGTTTATCGAGAAAGGCGTCGCCCTCGGATTTGTCGGCGGCGTTCTGGATGGGAAACGGAAAGAGCTGGCGGAAATCCGGCGAGCCGTCGAAGAGCGAGTTCGCGAAACCGCTGAGTTCGCGGCTGTCGCGAGATGACTCCG
>CAYXZE010000168.1:0-3329 GCA_964469395.1 uncultured Luteolibacter sp. | reverse complement strand
CACGCTGGCCGGCGGACATCTTCGTGGTGTCGATGATGGAGGAGCTCATGGGGATAGGTAATTAAGAAATTTTTAACCACAGATGACACAGATTTACACAGATAAGAGAAGGGATTGAGATTTGAGAGCTGAGCTTACGAAGCCTCGCACATTTTCATCATTTCTTCCATCTGTGTCCATCCGTGTCATCTGTGGTTGAAAATCTTCATCTTGAAGAGCCGGCGGAAATCGGGCGAGCCATCGAAGAGCGAGTTCGCGAAACCGCTGAGTTCGCGGCTGTCGCGAGATGACTCCGCGAGTTCGAGCGCCGCACGCTGGCCGGCGGACATCTTCGTGGTGTCGATGATGGAGGAGCTCATGGGGATGATGGATGGGTAAGCTGCTTCTTGATCTTTCTATCTACGATCCTCTATCAACTCCTCCCGCATCGGTCCGCCGCGGAAGGGCGCGTAGCCGGTGCCCAGGACCATCGCGAGGTCGATGTCGTCGGCGGATTCGGCGACGTGTTCGTCGAGGCAGAGGCGGGCTTCGCGGGTCATGGCGCGGGCGAGGCGGGCGGCGGTGTCGGGCGGGGCGGGTTCGGTGCCTTTGCGGAGCGCGACGGCGGCGGGATTGAGCCGGGTCCGGTCGCGGTCGTAGATGTAGAATCCGGATTTGGATTTGCGACCGGTGTGGCCGGCGGCAACGAGTTTTTCCAACAGGCCGGGCACACCCATGCGGTCGGGATAGGCTTCGGCCAGGGTGCGGGCGACATGGATGGCGACGTCGAGACCGACTTCGTCCAAAAGCCGCAGCGGACCCATCGGCATGCCGAAGTCGAGCATGGCGGCGTCGATGGCATTGGGATCGCCGCCGCGTTCGAAGAGTTCCGCCGCCTCTACCAGATAGGGCATGAGGATGCGGTTGACGAGGAAACCGGGCGAATCGCGGACGACAACCGGCAGCTTGCCGATGGAACGAACGAAGGCGACGGCGGTGGCGAGCGTTTGATCCGAGGTGGCGGCGGCCCTGACAACTTCGACGAGCTGCATGCGGTGGACGGGATTGAAAAAGTGCAGGCCGACGAGGCGCTCGGGATGGGAAATGGCTTCGGCCAGTTTTCCTAACGGAAGCGCGGAAGTGTTGGTGGCGAGGATGGTGTCGGGGCGGACGCGGGCGGAAAGGTCCGCGAAGATTTGCCGCTTGATGTCGAGGCGCTCGACGGCAGCCTCGATGACGAGATCGCAGCGGTCGAGCGGAACGGGCTTGGAGGAAAACAGGATGCGGTCGAGGCCGCGGGCGGCTTCGGTTTTTGTTAGGACGCGGCGATTGCCGGCGTCCTTGTAGTTTTTCGCGATGGCCTGCATGGCGCGGGCGAGCGCGTCATCGTCGAGATCGCGCAGGATGACCTGGTGGCCGCGGGTGCTGAGCCAGTAGGCGATGCCGGAACCCATGACGCCGGAGCCGATCACGGTGCATCGGCCGATTTTCCGTGGCTCCGCGGCGACGTGGCGGTGTTTCTTGGCGTGCTCCTGCAGGAAAAACAGGCGGAGGAGCTGGCGGGTTTCGGGCAGGCCGGCGAGACGGATGATGGCTTCCTTTTCCCGCTGAAGCCCGGCTTCGAACGGGCCGTAACAGGATTTGGCGGCGACATCGAGGGCGGCGGAGGGACCGGGATAGAGACCGCGCGTTTTTTCCAACAGAGACTTGCGCGCCCTGGCGGCGATGAGCGGGGCGACGACGGGGTTGTGAAAAAGGATCATGTCGGCAAGGTGCCGCTTGCCCCGGGCGAGATACGTGAGGGCGTGGCGTTTCAGGTTTTCCCGGGGAACGACCGCATCGACGAGGCCCTTGGACCTAGCGGCACCGGCGGTTAGAATTTTCCCGCCGAGGATCAGGGGCAGCGCGGCGGGCAGGCCGATGAGGCGCGTCAGGCGGGTGGTGCCGCCCCAGGCGGGCAGGATGCCGAGGTTGGTTTCCGGCAGGCCGATCTTGGTGACGGAGGCATCGCTGGCGACGCGCCAATCGCAGGCCAGCGCGAGTTCGTAGCCGCCGCCGACGCAGGCCCCGTGGATGGTGGCGACGGTGGTGCAGCGGAGGCGGGCGAGTTTGCCGAAAGTGGACTGGCCGAGTTCGATGAGGTCGCGCAGTTCCCCGCCCTGCGCGGAGGAAAGGACTTTGAGGTCGGCACCGGCGATGAAAATGGCGGGCTTGGCGGAACGGATGAGCAACCCGGTGATTTCAGAATTCGCCGCGACAGAGTCTAACATTTCCGAAAGTTCAATGAGAGTGGCTCGGTCGAAAAGATTGGCGGTCGAACCTTCGCGATCAAAAGTCAGCGTGGCGCGGGGGCCCTGGATCTGGAGTTGAAGGTTCATGGCATCAGGAGCGTTCGAGCCAAAGCGCGGCCCCCTGGCCGCCGCCGACACAGAGGGTGACGAGGGCGCGGTGGCCGCCGGTTTCGCGGAGTTGGTGGAGCGCGCTGAGGACGAGGCGCGCACCGGTGGCGCCGACCGGGTGGCCGAGGGCGATGGAGCCGCCGCGACGGTTGAGTTTTTCCGGCGGGATCCCGGCGTGCAGGTCCGCGAGGACGGCGAGAACCTGGGCGGCGAAGGCTTCGTTGATTTCTATCAGGTCTGCCTGATCCAGCGGGCGGCCGCAGCGGCGGATGGCGTGGACGGGGCCGAGTCCCATGCGGCTGGGATCGCAACCGGAATAGGCGTAGTCGGTGAGACGGCCTAACGGCTCCAGGCCAAGACTGGCGGCGGCCTTGGCGCTGCCGACCAGCAGCGCGACGGCGCCATCGGTGATTTGCGAGCTGTTCCCGGCGGTGACGGTGCCGGTCTGGCGGTCGAAAATGGGCCGGAGCTTGGCGAGTTTTTCCGGAGTCGAGTCCTCGCGGATGCCGTTGTCGCGGGTGACGGCCTTGCCGGGGAGGTGCACGGCGGCGATTTCCTCCATCACGGCATCCACTGCGGCGAGGGCCTTGCGGTGGGAGTCGGCGGCGAAGGCGTCCTGCTGCTCGCGGGAAATGTGAAATTCCCGGGCGAGGATTTCCGCGGTGTCGCCCATGATGAGTCCGGTGACCGGATCGGTTAGACCGAGTTGGAGGCTGATGACCGGCTTGAAATCGCCCGGGCGGAATGCGGCGAGCGCGGAAATTTTCCGGCCGATGCTTTTAGCGCGGGAAAGGGCGGCGAACTTGGCGCTGGCGGAATGTGGATAGAGCAGCGGGACGCCCGACATGCTTTCCGTGCCGCCGACGAGGAAAAGTTCGCCCTTTCCCGCGGCCATTCGCTGGTGGGCGGTGGTGATGGCTTCCATGCCGGAGGCGCAGTTGCGGTGGACGG
>CAYXZE010000167.1:0-5902 GCA_964469395.1 uncultured Luteolibacter sp. | reverse complement strand
GAGATCTGGTTCGGCGGACATTGGTTCTGGGATTGGGCGGACGATTTCATCCCCGCGAAAAGCATCGACGGCAAGGGCGCCGTCACCATGGCCGTGCGCCACAAATACGGCATCGGCCCGCATGTGAAGCTGCGTGCCTTCAACCTCGTCGAGGAAATGGACATCGCCGGCGAATACGCCCTCGAACCCGCGCGAAAACGCATCCTTGTCCTGCTCCCGCCGGAAAAAACAGAAAACCTGTCATTCTCCTGGACGGGCGAACCGCTCATCGCAATGAACAAGGCTGGCTCGATCCGTTTCGAAAACATCCATTTCCGCGATGGCCGGTCGAACGCCGTCGAGATCAAGAGCGGCGACCACATCGCCTTCTCGCGTTGCGAATTCACCCGCTTCGGCGAATTCGCCGCACAAGCCGAGGGGCGGAACATTTCCTTCACCGACTCCACCTTCACCCGGCTCGGCGCGGGCGCGGTGCACCTCTCCGGCGGCGACCGCAAGACGCTGACCCGCGCGGACAATCGGGTGACTCACTGCCGCATCGAGGACTTCGGCCGCCTCAAGCGCACCTATGCGCCGGGCGTCAGCCTCAACGGCGTCGGCAACACCGTTTCTAACTGTTTGTTTTCCCGTGCGCCGCACAGCGCCATCCTCTTCGGCGGCAACGAGCACACCATCGCCGACAACGAAATCCACACCGTTCTAACCGAGACCGGCGACTGCGGCGCGATCTACGGCGGGCGCGACTGGACCACCCACGGCACCGTCATTTCCGGAAACTGGATTCACGACCTCGGCGGTTCCGCCGACCGCTGGGCCTGCGGCGTGTATCTCGACGACCAGCTCTCCGGCATCACCGTCCGGGGCAACTTCATCGACAAGGCCGCGCTCGGATTCCTCATCGGCGGCGGGCGGCACAACCAGATCACCGGCAATATCCTCTCCCGCTGCCATCAAGGCATCAGCGCGGACGAGCGCGGCATGAACTGGGCGAAAACAAAACTCCAGCCGACCCTCAAACAACGGCTCGCGAACATTCCCGCCGACAAGGAGCCGTGGATCAGCCGCTACCCGATGCTCGCCAAAACGCTCACCGACCACCCCGAGCGCCCCGTCGGCACGAAGATCACCGGCAACGCCATGGTCGCCTGCAAAAAGCCGTGGCTGAACAAAGCCGCAGGCAGAGGAGCCGCCACGCTCAGTCCCAATTTCGAAAATCTCCCCGCCGCCGCGCTCGTGGAAAACGGCGCGGAAATCTCCATCACCGACACGCCCATCCGTTTCACCAAACCGCAAACCGGACCACGGGAGTGAAATCACCCGGGTAAGTTGAATCGTAGCTGGGACTTTCAGTCCCAGCCCGTCGCAGGGACATCCTGTCCCCACTCCTAAAACAGCTTGCTCCGCTTTCCACACCCCGTGTAGCGCGGGTTTTGGTGCCCAAAACAAAAAGCCCGTCTCATTGCGGATTCACCACCATTCCGTGATGACGGCTCCTCCGTTTTTGATCAGGATCGACCGGGCCGGATCGGCCCTGCCGGTATGGGATGCATCTCACCGTGCGATCATCACCCACCGGAAAAAATCACACCCCATCGCATCCAACAGGTTGAAATGCAAAACCGACCCGGATGAATCGGAAAAACCGGAATAAAACCTTGCCCCCTCCGGATTTTCCGGACACTTCTTACGCGTATCCGTCTTGCCGGATATTCTATCCCCCCCCCATCAAATCCAACTCCATGAAAAAATCCATATTCCCCCTGATCGCCGTGGGTATCAGTTTGCCTGCGGGAGCAGCCATCCTGATCAATCCATCCATCACCGGAGCATCCACACATCACAGCGACCCCTACCTGCCCGGCTACGTATTTGACCGGGATATCGCTGATTACGCCTCAGCGAATCAAGGCGTCAATACGTTCCTTGAATTCAACTTCGGCACTGCCGTGAGCTTTGACACGATTGTCGTCGTCAACCGCAATACTGACGCCGGATCCGACTGGATTGCGAACTACACGTTGACCTTTGATTCGGGAAGCAGCTCGATCACCCGCACCGCGGCGCAGGGCAAAGGGGGCTTTGACTCCCTGGGCGGCCTGGTGACCACCACGACGGTCCGCCTCGATGTGGATACCTTGGGTTCCGGAACCGCAGGCAACACCGGTGCGATGGAAATCTATTTCCTGCGGACTCCCGCCGGGATGAGCCTTATTGAGGGAGTCTCCGTCACCGACTCGTCTACCCCATTCAGCCCCAGCTATGTCGCAGCCCATGCGCTCAACGGTTTCATCGGCCGCGATAACTTCACGGAGTTCGCCAGCACCATGGGAACCGACACTTATGTGGATTTCGACCTTGGCAGCGTGCGGACAGTCGGGGGGGTCGACTTTTTTGACCGGATGGCTGCCGCTGCCCAGGTTTCCGCGTTTGACATCATTTTCAGTGTGAATGACGTCTTTGGGGACGAGGACGACATCACGAAAAGCTACACGGGCAGCACCCAGAGCGCCGAGTTTGACGGCATTGACGCACGGTATGCGAGGTATGATGTCACGAATGTCGGGAGCAGCAGCAACGTTGGCATGAACGAGATCCGTTTCTTCGCCGTTCCGGAGCCCGCCGCAGCCTTGCTCGGTGCTTTTGGCATGCTCACGCTGCTGCGCCGCCGCCGTAGCGCCTGATCAGGATCAACGAGCCACCTCGATCATATCCGCCTGTATGGGGAAGAATCCGGTAACGGAACGGGGAGAGGCCGGATTGAGAGAGGGAAATTCATATACCCATAATTGTTGAGCGTCCACTTGTGGCGCGTAAAGTTGGTTTTGGCGGATGAAGCGTTGAACGTAGTCATTCCGTCCGCCGCGTCCATGGAAAGCCAATGAGCCGGGCAAGGCGCTTTTCATTGGCATCTCATGGACGGGCGATCGGATATCGCCCCTCCTTGTTACGGCACCGCCGCGCCCGCTCAAGGAGCGGCGGAATCCGTCCGCCGTGTCCATGGAAAAGCCAATGAGCCGAGCAAGGCGCTTTTCATCGGCACCCCATGGACGGGGCGATCGGATATCGCCCCTCCTTGACGCGGCATCGCCACCGCCCGCTCAGGGAGCGGCGGAATTGGAAGTTTGCGAAAGATCACATCGCCGAGCCGCACAGTGGGGCGACCGCCAACGGGCTGGCGATTCCACGCCAGTGGCGCAATTTCGCTCATCTTTTGGGGCAAGCTGCTACTCATTTCCAACCTCTTCAAAATCAGTGGTTAATATCTTCCTTTCTTTGCATGACTTACCCAAACAGCCTGATGAACATTGCCGGTCATGAGTGTCACAACTTGGTGCGAAATTTGAATAAAGCCTTTGGCCGTTAGATCCTTTCCGAGTTTCTCATATTCTTCGGTTTTGATTCCCACGATAGACTTGTAATCAAAATCACCTTTGGGCTTCGGTATGAAGAGCGCCTTGTATCTTGCTCCATCGCCCACGAGAGGCATGATTTCCACGCAAACCGGATAGTGGGTCTCGGGACAACTTGCGCTCGGGTCCGAATCCACCCAACCAGTGTCAATCACCATGGATTTTGTCGGCCATTTTATGGATTCTCCAGCCTCCAAGGCATTGACGGCGAAACAACAAAGAAGAAAGGCGGCGATGCAGTGAGTTTTCATTTATTCTTTGGTTGCGCTTCCGGTAATGATAAAGTCATTGCTTCCACCATGATCGCCACGGCGCATCCAGATCTTGTGCCTTCCCAGCTCATCGTCACTGCTGAGTGCGATCCTTACCCCCCCATAAGCCGCGTCCTCTTGCTTCCAAATCACCTTGCCCTTAGGATCAAGAATTCTTATGACAAATTTGGAATGGCACATGCATAACGCGGTCGATGGCACGATCAAAAGACTTCCCAGCTCCAAACCTCCCAAACTCAATGGGATTTGAAACGGTCGATCATCCGGAATCCAGAACCAGGCAAGTGCGGGCGGAGGTTCCTTCTTCGCAGTCTCAATCTCATACCGAAATCGTGTGAACTCCTTTGTGGTTTCCAGGTCCCTGGCATCCAACTCGGCCCAGTAAGGGAGGTCGCCTCCCAATTTCGCCATGTCGTCTATTGCGTATGCCAGCTCAGAGAAAGACAACTCTCTTGATGTGGAAAATGTCGCCTTTTTAGCTTTGAAGTCGAAATCAAGGTCTAACGATTCTGGAATCAATGCCTTGTATGATGATGAGGCGTCTTTGGGATCTTTCTCCTGCGACGCAGCACCCATGTAGATGTCTGATACCGTATATTGATGTTTTCTCGCATCGATCATTTTATGGGTCACGGCTCTGGGGAGCTTCAGGATTGCGCGTTCCGGACGAACCGCTTCACGATCAGGCTCCGCGAAAGGCGTATCATCTGCGGTCGCTGTGGGAACGATTGCCAATAGCAGCATCCCGGCAATGGTCAAAGATTTCATATTCAATCGAACAATACTATTGAGCTGGCGGTCGGGTTTGGCGGCATGCTCACCGACCGGTTGGCGAACACGATAAAAGGCGGCCCGGAATGACAGATTTTGGCTACCTCGTTCATAACGGATGTTTTAAGTCCGTCATGCTGGCGAACCAAGCCGCAAATCAGTGGGCGGGAAGATTTAACGTGCGGAGATCCCCCCCGGGAACACCGAGCCCCAGCTCGGCGCGAAAAAAGAAAAGCGCCGGAATGGGGAAGGGGAATTGGAGATTGGCTCTCTCTTCAAAATCCGCCACAGTTCCCGTCCGCCAATCCCGCACCCCATCACTCTACGGCACCATCATTTGCGCCCATTCTGAATCCATTATGAAACCACCTTTATTCTTCATCCGCCTGCTTCCATCCGCCGCCATGCTTCTTCTGGCTGCTACCGGCGCGCGCGGGAATCCGGGGCCGCCCGCAGCCAATCCGCCGCCCGCCGTGGATACCGCGTCGCCGCAGGGAGCCGCCGTGCTGGCCGCGCTGAACCAATCCGGCGGCGCCTTCACCCCGGAGGTGCGCGCGGGTTTCCTCGCCTGGCGCAAGGCCCAGGCGGTGGCCGGGCTGGCGAAACACAAGATCGTCCTGCCGAAAGAGTTCCTCGCCTATGTGGATGCGGACCCCGTGGCGGCCTCCACGATCTACGGCATCCGGCACGGGACGCCCGCCCAGGCGTTGTTCGTCCTGCGTTCGCTGGAACTCGACCTCGGCGCGGAAAACCTGCGGAAGTATTTCCAGACCGCGCTGGCCGCCGCCGTCCACTACGCGCCGGGCATCGACCTCGCCGCCGCCGAATCCAACAGTTTCAGCCTGAAACAACGCGGGCCGCTGAGCGTCAAGATCCCGCCGGCGCCGTTCACAAAAGTGGACACCCACCCCAAGGATCGTCCGCTGGACATGAACGACCACATCATCAATTTCCTCGAAGAGGAAGAAGTGGCGGGACCGAATGGCGCCAAAAAAGTCCAGCCGCGCGATCCCATCCTGACCGCGGGCAAGGTGGTCGCCAGTTTGCAGCTCCAAAAGGAGTTCAACGATTACATGGCCGTGAAATCGCCGGGATTCGTGCCCATCGACTGCGGCGACAACGTGATCAACACCTACAAGGGACCCATCTGGCGCCATCCGTATTGCGCCCGACTGCAACGGGCGTCCGAGCTTTTCACCAAGGCCTACATCGCCAAAGGGCGGATGCCGGCGAGAAATGACCCCGGAAGCTCCCCGTCGGAATGGATCGCCTATCAGGTGATGAATGCCGAAAACCCCGCGCGGAAGGCCGATCTGGGCAGCGCGTGGCCCATCCAGGCTTACATGGTCGGCTCGCGCATTCCACTGCGCGAGGCGGAGTTTGTCTGGGATGAAAAGGCCAAGGGCATCAACCCGATGCGCTACATCATGTATATCGGCCTGATCGCGC
>CAYXZE010000166.1:0-5911 GCA_964469395.1 uncultured Luteolibacter sp. | reverse complement strand
GGATCGAGGAAATGGTAGCCGCTGCTGTCCTTGTAGGAGTATTCGTGCGGGGTGCGCTCGACGACGACGCCTTCGACGCTGTCGTTCGAGGTCATGCGGAGGTTGAAAACCTTCTTGGTCGCGACGCTGCGGATCGACATTTGGACGTAGGACGCCATCCGTGGCGGAGTCTTGAGTTCGTGTTCGATCACGAGACAGACTTCGTTGTTGTGGCGGACGGCGTGTCCTTTGCGGAGGTTGATGATGGGTGTGCTGGCCATGATTTGTGGGTGGGGGGATAGGCCGCGCGGCCCGGAGTGGCAAGCACGGAGTTTTCCGGGTTGTTTCAGTCCTGTTGCTCTTTGATCCAGGTGGCGATTTTCTGGTCGTCTTCTCCGGCGGCCCAGAGGTGGCGGAGGAAGTCGGCGGGGTGGATGTCGCCGTGGGTTTTGAGGAATTTCCGGTCGCCGCCGCAGCCGAACATCAGGTCCGGGTCGAGCTCGCCGCGCAGTTTCGCCCGGCCTTTTGCGAGGAGGCGGGGGAGGTAGGCCATGCCTTCCAGTTCGTCTCCGAAGGTCGGGATGTCATCGCGGGTGAGGTTTTTTTCACTCGGGATGCCTTTTTGGACGGTTTGGAAATAATCGCGGCGCACGGCGGCGACGAGCAGCGCGGTGGAGATTGATGGCTGGCCTTCGCTGGCGAAGTCCTCGACGAAGTCGAAAAACTCGCGGGGTTGGCAGCCGATGCCGGCGAGGAAGGCGGAGTCTCCGGCGGTGTAGTAATTTTCAAAATCGGTGTCGCCGGATTGATAGGCGGCGAGGCAGCGGTCGAAGAGGGCGAGAAAGGTGTCGTTCCAGGTCATGGTGAAATAGGGTGTTGGAAATCGGGTTGGATCAATAGTGCTGGGCTTTTTTCTTTTCGAGCGGGGAAATGGCGTCGATGGCGGCGAGCAAGCCTTCATCCGGGGCGGGCGCGTGGAGCGCGTCGAGCGAGTCATCAAGCTGGGCGACGGTGCGGGCGCCGATGATCGAGGTGGTGACGGCCGGGGAGCGCAGGGTCCATTGCAGGGCGAGGTGGTGGAGCGGCGTGTCGCGGGCGGCGGCCAGATCGCCGAGCGCGCGGATTTTTTCCTGCTGCTCGGCGACGTGTTCGACCTTGAGAAATCCTTCGGCACGCGCGGCGCGGGAGCCTTCCGGGATTTCGGTCAGGTATTTCGGCGTGAGCATGCCCTGGGCCAGCGGGCTGAAGACGGCGCAGCCGATTTTTTCCTCCAGCAGGTAGTCGAGGATGCCCTCGCTTTCCGGCCAGCGGTTGAGGATCGAGTAGGGCGGCTGATAGATCACGCAGCGGACGCCGAGGTCCTTGAGGATTTTCACGGCTTTTTTCAGGCGCTTGAGCGGGTATTTCGAAAGTCCGGCGTAGAGCGCCTTGCCGCTGGTCACGGCGGTGGCCAGGGCGGACATGGTTTCTTCCAGCCGGGTGTCCGGGTCCGGGCAGTGGGAGTAGAAGACATCGACGTAATTCTGGCGCAGCCGCTTGAGCGACTGGTCGAGCGAGGCTAACAGGTGTTTGCGTGAGCCGCCTTCGCCATAGGGCCCGTTCCACATCGCGTGGCCGGCCTTGGTGGTGATGGTCAGCTCGTCGCGGTGGCAGGCGAAGTCCTCCACCAGGATGCGGCCGATGTTTTCCTCCGCCGAGCCGGGAGGCGGGCCGTAGTTGTTCGCGAGATCGAAATGGGTGACTCCGCGGTCAAACGCGCGGCGCATGATCCGGCGGGCTTCCTCGAAATCATCGACATGGCCGAAATTGTGCCAGAAACCGAGTGAAATGGCCGGAAGCAGGAGACCTGAATCCCCGCAACGCCGGTAAGGCATGCGACCGTCGTAACGCGCTGAGTCAAACATGGTGGCAAGCTGGCTGCTTGCCGGCGGGTTGCCAAGCTCAACGTGGTGACGACTTGCCGACTTGCTAGGATCGCTTCGGCAGGTGCCAGAGCGGGTTTTTGTCGAAGTGTTCCTTGAAAGCCGGGAAAGCCTCGGCGTTCATTTTGTAGGTGTAAGGGGAAATGACGCTGAGTTGCAGAACCAGCGCGCCGGCGAATAGCATCACCAGCGTGAGGATCCGGAGTGGATTCAAGGAGCCGGCCTTCACGCGGTGGCCGCCCGCGTGATCCCACAGCGTGGTGCCGAGCCGCCGGGTGGTGATCAGGCTGAGAATTTGGCAGAACATCGCGAGGAGGAACCAGCCGAAGCCGATGCCGGAAATCATGACTTGCAGTGAACGACGGATGGCGGCGGGGAGAGCCAGCCGGGAGCCATCCAGGTTCACGACTTCCAGTCTCAGCAGCCACTTGCCCGGCGTGGAGCCGAAGCGGTGGATCAGCAGGGGTTCGAGAAAAAACCACGGCACGTAGTGGAAAAACATCACCCAGTTGTGGAGCAGGACGGCTTCAATGTCTTGCCCGGCGGCCCACATCCCGAGCCACCAGAAGCCCGAGTAGAGGGAAAGATCGAACCAGCGGGCCCAGAAGCGCCGGAGGCAATGGGCTTTGACGGGCAATGGCGGCGGGCCTTGCTTGTCAGGGATGGCGGATTCCTCCGGGGCCGCCGCCGGGCGCTCGAACTCGCGGGTGAAGAGGTCGATCTCGACCAGTGGTTTCCACGCTTCCAGTCCTTCGTGCCAGGCGGGCGTGGTGCCGGGCAGCTCGCCGGTTTCGATTTTCCGGCGGATTTCAAAGTCGTGGAACGGACCGGTTTTCTCGCCGTCGCGGATGAGCCAGATGTCCATGGGTCAGAGATTCCGCAGGGATTTGGCGGCGTCGCTGCGGGCCGCGAAAAACGCGGGGACCAGCGCGGCGAGCGAGCAGAGGACGAAGGCCATGATGGCGAATTTGAGCTGTTCCACGGGGTCGTTGTAGGCGGGCAGGATGTTGAAACCGGTGAACGATGCGGTGAATGGATCAAAGCCCATGCCGCGCAATACCGCCTGCAGCTCTCCGCGGAAATGGATGACCACGCGGCCGAGTCCGACTCCGAGAATCGCGCCGAGCGTGCCGAGGATCATGCCCTGATAGAGGAAGACGCGCACGATTTGGTTCGGCGCGGCACCGAGTGCTTTCATGACGCCGATTTCCCGGCGCTTCTGGATGGTGACGGTGAACATGACCGCCATCATCGAAAAGGCGGAGATGAGAATGATGAACGAGAGCATGAAATACATCATCCCGCGCTGCTGCTCGATGAGGGCGAAGAACGCCTGGTATTGATCTCCCCAAGTGACGAGCGACCACTCGGGGCCGAGGGTTTTCCGGGCTTCCGCGGCGAAGGTTTCGGCTTGGTAGGGATCGTCGAGGCGCAGCGCGATGCCTTGCACGGACTGGCCGAGACCGGCGAGATCCTGGGCGAGGGGCAGGGGGACGAACAAATCCGGCGTGACCGCCATCTGTGATGCCTGATAGACTCCGACGACCTGTGCCTCCTTGGGCAGCACCAGATTTTTGAGACCTTTCAAAATGTCGCCATCCATTTTCTCGGCATCGGTGGCGTTGATGTCGGCGACGGCTTTTTCGATTTCGAGTTTGGTATCGGAATTGAAACGGAAAACCTGCGCCTGCTCATCCTGTTCGGAAGCATCCATGGCGACCAGCAGGCTCGTTAGCAACTCGTGCTCGGGTTCGCGGATGTCTTCGGCGAGCATGGCATCGAGCGCGGTGTAAACTTCCCGGTAGGTGGCGAAGGATAGGGTGAATTTCTCCCCGTCCGTTTTCCATCCGCTTTGCAGGGCGGCGGTGGATTTCTTCCATGCGGCGGAGAAGGCTTCGCGCACCGGAGGATTTTCCGTGGCTTTGTAGGCGCGCATGACGCCCTCGAAATTGCGGGTGGAATAGAGGCGGAGTTTTTCGCCCACGCCGAGATGGAGCTGATCGGCGAGGATCGAGGAAATCACCACCCGGTCGTCGATTCCCAGATCGGCGGTGGAGTCGGGATGGTTTTTCAGATCGAGCATTTTGGCGATGCCCTCGACCTGGCCGGGATCGGAGGTGTCGATTCCGCGGAACAGCACCGGTCGCTGCCAGGATTCGACATCGACGATGACATTGTCCGAAACGTAAGCGGTGGCGGCTTCCACGCGGGGGAGGGTCTTGGCTTTGGCCGCAGCGTCCGCCCAGTGGGTCAACGAGCCGTCGGGCGAGCCGGAAAGCGCGTGGTTCATCAGGACGTGCGGGGTGAAACCGAGCAGGCGGTCCTTCACGTTGCGCTCCAGGCCGGAGTAAACGGCCATGACGACCACGAGAACGAGCACGCCGAGCATCACGCCGAGCAGCGAGATGAGGCTGAACGAGGATAGCATCGAGCGGCGGGGATTGAGATACCGCCGGGCGAGGAGAAAGCTGAAGGAACGTCGTTTGATGCCGCTTGCTAACCCGTGATCGGGCGGGGGGCAAGCGCTTGTCGCATTTGGAGTCGTTGCAGCGTCGCTTGCGCGGCATTCGCGATTTCCCTGAACTCCGCCGAGAGTCGCGAATCCGCCGCGACTCGTTCCCAGAAATCCACGGCCCATTCCAGGGCTTCCCGCCACGATTCTTGCGCGGCGGGGAGGGGGGGCGCGGGAGCGAACGTCCTTTCGATGATTTCTCCCTGCAATCCCGGAGCCCACAACATCGGCAGCATGTCGTAGGCGGGGGCTGGTTGAAACGGCCGGGTATCTGTTAGCCAGAACGCGAGGTTGCCGAAATGCATGTCGCTATTGCCGGTGAGTTCGCCGAATGCGTGCAGGCGGCGGACCGTGGCGACCGTTTCGGCATCGACGAGTCCTTCCTGTTGCAATTCCAGCACGGCCGTCGGCCAATCCCGCCGGGCCACGCTGGCGATCGCCGAGGCGTGCAGCGATTCCAGCGAAACCACGCCCCGCCTGCCGGTAGCGCCTATCCGATCGAAGCGCGGAACCTCCAAAAACCTCCGGCCCGCCGCGTCAAGGATGCTCGCGCCAGCCATGGACTGTCCGTTTTCCGCCAGCACCGCGTGCGCGTGGAATTCGCATAAAAGCAAATCCGCCCAGCGGCGGCCGGCGGCCTGATCCATGGGCGGGGAGAACTTCACCAGCACCGCCTGCAAATGCCCCGGTTCCTGCCGCACGGTTGTCAGGAACTTTGGTTGCTCGCCGCCTGCGGAGGTTCCGGGGAGTGCGCTCGCGGCGTGCCGGGCCATTTCCGGATAGCGGATTTCGCGCTCGCCCGCATCGACCCGATTTTCCGAATCCGGAAAAACCGACCGTGCGAGTGCCCGCCGCAGGCAATCGTCACCCATCACCAGGGAGCCGGGTAAATCCTCACTCGCGGCTTGCAGGTAAATCAGAGTGTCATCGTCACTCCAGCGGTTGGGATCTTCGGGAACCGGAAGTGAGCGGGAAATCTGCCGGGCGATCGTCCGACCGAGAAATCCTTGGGGGCGGGCATCCGAGAGGAAAAAGGGAAACCCTTCCCAAAGTCCCTCCCGGTCGGTAAATCGATCCGCCCAGGCGGGTGGTGTCGCCGCCCACCGGATGCGCCAGCGCCGTTCGTGGAGCGCCTCCAATTCGGCCCAGAGCCGGGCTTGCCCCGATTCATCCACGGAGTAAATCGGCCAACGGTTTCCCGCGATCCAGACCGACCGCCTCAGGGCGTAACGGGTGCTGCGGGTTGCCCCCAGCGTCACCAATTCATCTCCGAAATCCGCCAGCGTGCGGACAATGGTCGTGCGATTCACCCGCAAGGCCGCCGCGAGTTCCGTCGCCGAGACCGGCCCGCGCGCACGGAGGAGCGGAGCAAGGTTTTCACGGGTGAGCTGTGTGGGGCGAGCCATTATTGAGAGAATTATGCATCATAAATCGGATGATTCAATGATGTTATTTTTTGTTGATGGTTAATGACTTGCGGATTATTTTTGATTGAAAT
>CAYXZE010000165.1:0-5940 GCA_964469395.1 uncultured Luteolibacter sp. | reverse complement strand
TACAAGGGACTTGAACCCCATTTACAACGTGCCCATGCTGGGCACACACAAGTCAGTGGTGGCAACGGCGGACAACGCCGCTAGTTCGCTTTGCTCTGGACGCCTGATTTCCGCCGTGCCACACTTCATACGTTCTGCTAAAAAAAAATGAATCGCACTCAAATAGCCATAATCGCGAGTTGGGCAATATTGACTGGAGTTGCAGTTTGCGTTGTTTCCAAAGTAACCGAATACGCGCCATATGGGCTATTGCTGTTTCTTTTCGTTCGCGAGCGATTCGTCGATGAGAAGGTATTCATCAAACAATATTTCTCAGATAGAAACAAAAGGACCATCGCGCTAATGGTATTCAGCATTGCTCCCTTTGCATGGTATTTATATCGCTTGTTTAGCGCACCAAACCTACCTAATACTTTTGGGATGGAAGTGCTTTTGGCATCGATTCCGCTATTAACAGTAATAGCTATTTATGATCGCTGGCTTTACATGAGAACCGTCAGAGTCGCCAACGAACATACCGTTACCGAGTCCTAGAAGAATTCAAAATCCATGCAGAATCGGGTCCCCGGGAGTAGTTAGCTCCCGGGTCCCACACCACCCTGCGTACGGCTCCGTACAGGGCGGTTCCAATCAGCTTGGGGCCTTTGCCCCGTAGTGAAGAACGATCCAGACGGCTTTCATGTCCGGCACTCCTTGTTCCTCTAACCAACGATTGTTCAGCGCGAATCGCACAATCTCGTTCTGGCTCATCCGCCAATAGTCTTTACGACTCCTTCCTACAAAGGACTTGAACCCCATTTACAACGTGCCCATGCTGGGCACACACAAGACGGTAATGGCAACAACGGATAACGTCCCTCGCTCGCTTCGCTCTGGACGTCCAACCTCCGCCGTGCCACACTTTTGACGCCAAATATGCACGCCACTCGCCCAACGATTAAGACCGTTTTGATGCTCGTTTTGCTAACGAACATCCTTTGCGTTTCGTGTGGTCACAGTAATCGCAATACGGCCGTTCCTCAGTCAGTCTTCCCACGCTTTACCCATTTCCCCTCACAGCAACCGATCCCCCATCGCCTCATCGATGCAATGCCGCAGCGGATCGCGGCCCTACCAGAGGGTCGCTCCCTCTCCATCGATCAGATTGTGAGGCACTTGGGGCTATTGAAATACCGCAACAATGTTTCTTCTAATTTGCGCTGGAACACATTTTTCATGTATCTGGACGCAGAGCACATTCTCTACTTCAGTATGGATCTCGATACTTTGCCGGATGACACGATTCTTCAGACTCCATGGAGCGCAAAGGTTCTTGAGTGCTCCATGCGCCGGAATCCCGATGTCACCATTATCAGCAAGCAACTTGTAAGACAATGAGCGACCTCGATACACAACCAAGAGGGCGAACAAGCGTCATGCAACCCCTACCAGCAGCTCTGTTTCGATGATTTCCCATAGCTACAACCTCAACCCCGTGATCGACGTGCGCCCCCGCTGGTAGGGGTGCATGCGCTCTACGATAGGCCAATTTATCTCTGTGAAGCGAAAGTCACTTTTACGGATTCTCATCATTCTGGTGCTGCTTGGAAGCACCGCTCGCTATGGCTGGGTTTCAATATCTTCAGTGAGTAGCGAGCAAAGCGTGGAAGCTCCGGACAAGCGACACATAGTGAAGGTTTCAAATAAGTGGCGGAACAGTTTTTGGACGGGTGAGGCGCACGAGTATCATTCTGTCACAATTGAGACCACAGACGGACGAGTGATTCGTCATGTTGTTACGGATGAGCTATGGACCGGTTGGCCGAAGGATTGTTCGATACAGTGGACAGCGGACAGTTTATCCGTAGCCTTTACGTTCAAAGCCGAAGAGGCACTGAAGACCCACTTGGTTCTCGATGTCCGACCATGAAGAGGCCTATCAAGCCGTGAGTGGCAATCGGCGATCGATTCATTTGCCTGTCCCTTTGAATACATTCCTCCCGACTCAGCCGATTCCCTTTCGCAAATCCCGCATGCTCCACAGCACCCCGGATGCCGGAGCGCCGCTGCCTTTCATCCGCCGCGCCCCGTCTTTTCTCCTCTCCGTAAATCTCTCGCGCGACACCGCGAACGCCTCGTTCACAAACGCCTTGCTCCCGATCACCGCACCATCCGTGAAATACCTCACCCGGTGGCGCAGCATCGCGGCCATGCCCATATCCGGCAGAACCGTCCCGTTTTCCTCCGCCGCCAGCGCTTCCTCCGTGTTCAGATTCGGGTTTTTAAGCCTGTCATCCACCTCCGCGCGACCGCGCTTCCGGCCCAGCGCAAGCCCCATCGCCCGACGGTAAATTCTCGAAACCTCCTTCCATTTCTCCGCTTCGAAACCCGCCCCGCAATGGCTCATGCAGGCCCGCACCAATCCTTCCCGCGCCTTTTTCCCGTTGCCTTTCCTGCCGCCGCCCACCGCTTCGCCGTAGCTGCTCCAGCGGTATTCCGCCGGGTCTTTCACCATCCCGGCGCGCACCGGATTCAGGTCGATGTAAGCCGCCATCGTCCGCGCCGCGATCCCGCTTTCCACGATCACGCTCTTGTAGCGTTCCTCCCACAAAGTGCCGCAGCGCTCGTGCGTGCGGTTGAACCAACGGGTGAACCGTTGCAACAGCGTCTTCATGAACTGGCTCAAATCGTGCATGCGGTAGGTGAAACGGGCGTGGATTTCCTCGATCAAATCCTCCCGGCCCGTCTTGCGGGCGTCGGCCAGTTCTCGCCTACTATTTGTCTGTCCCGTTGAAGAGAGGCGGTTCCGCGCTTGGAAGTTCGCATTTCCGAGGCATGGTTTGCCTTCCAGCCCACTCCTCGCATGAATCCCGCTCTCCGTCGTTTATTGGCGCTCGCCGCCGTCTTTGCCTCCGCCTTCCTCGTCGTCACGGCGCTGAAAACCTGGCATGCCGGCGGCAGCCTCCGCAGCCTGATTCCCGGCCTCACGAAAACCTCCGGCCAAATCCAGCCGGAAACCTACACCCTGCCGGAAAAATCCCCGCTCAATCCGGGCGATGTCGAGCTGCTCTCCCGCCTCAATCACGAATACGCGCAACTCACCGAGGCGGTGGTGCCGTCCGTGGTCAGCATCAACACCGCGGGCATCCGCAGCCAGCAGCTTCTCGATCCATGGGGCCGCACCCGGATCCGCGATCTGCCGACCCAGGGCCAGGGCTCCGGCGTGATCGTCACCCGGGAAGGCCACGTCATGACCAACCATCACGTCATCGCCGGCCAGAGCCAAATCCGGGTGACGCTGCACGGCGGCAAAACCTATCCCGCCCGATTGATCGGCCAGGACGAGCTGCTGGACATCGCCGTCTTGAAAATCAATGCGAACGACGCCTTCACCCCGCTCAAAATGGGCGACTCCTCCCAGGTGAAAGTCGGCCAGATCGTCATGGCCGTGGGCAACCCCTTCGGCCTCGGAGAAACGGTGACGCAGGGCATCATTTCCGCCAAGGAGCGTTCCCTATCAGACAATCAGCGGGATCTTTTCCAGACCGACGCCGCCATCAACCCCGGCAACTCCGGCGGCCCGCTCGTCAACCTGCGCGGTGAAATCATCGGCATCAACGTCGCCATCTTCTCGCCGGACAAGCAGAACCCCGGCTTCCAGGGCGTGGGCTTCTCGATCCCCTCGAACGACGTCAGGGAGTCGCTGCTCCAGATCCTCGAGCGCGGCCGCCCGGTCCGCGGCTACCTCGGCATACAAATGCAACAGCTCGATCCAGCGACCCGCTCGGCGCTGGGCTATCAGGAGGAGTTCGGAGCCCTGGTCATGGGCGTGACTCCCGGCTCCCCCGCCCAGGCGGCGGGACTCCTGCCATGGGACATCATCCGCTCCTTGGACGGCGAGGAAATCCGCACGCCGTCCCAGCTACTCGCCCGGCTCCAGCGGACCAAAGTCGGCGAGAGCATCGCCCTCGGCATCTGGCGTAAAGGAGAAACCTTGAACCTCAAGGCCACCATCGCCGAAAGCGGCACCCCGGGCATGGCCGGCCCGCCCGCGCAACCGCTCCCACCCGACCAGGGACGCACGCAGGAACCGGAAAAAGTGTTGCGGGCGCTCGGCATCGAGGTGCGGGACTTGTCGGTGCCCGAGCGCATGCGCGGCCACCGCGGCGTGGTCGTGACCGGCGTCACGGCGGACGGTCTGGCCGCCGGGCGGGTGAAAGCGGGCGATCTCATCATCGCGCTGAACAACTCGCGAATCGGCAGCGCCAGCGAATTTTTCTCCTACCTCGCAGCCTCCGCCGCGGTGCAGGAAACCCGCCTCCACGTCATCCGCGAAGGCCAGCTCGTGCAGGTGAACCTGCCCGCCCTGCCCCGGCGGAAATGACCGGATCCGCTGAAATCTAACTGACATTCCCGACGTTTAAACCCGGAAATGAAGATCAAACCGCGAATAAACGGCAACCGCTGCGAATCATGACTTTTCTTTTTACGCTCCTTGCGCCTTTTTGCGGCTAAAAATCATCTTCCCGTTTCACCCGGCCTTCCCATGCGACGTTCCAAGCTTCCCTATTTCTTCCTCGGCCTTGCCGCCATCCTTGCGGCGTCCGCCGTGGTCCTCTTGATCCGTGGAAAAAACGCGGTTCCACAACCTCCGCCCGCGAGCCGCACACCCGCCACGACTCCCGAGCCGCCACCGCGGATCGACAGCCTCCGCGAACGCCCCGCCCCGGAAGATCCGGACAAAGTCCTCGCCGACCTCGGCATCGGCGTGGCCACCGCGGACCCGGCGGAACTCATCAACCAAATCGCCCGGGCCCTCGAAGCCGGTGATCTGGCCAAGATCGCCCGCCTCATCGGCAAGGACGCGCTGGACCCGGAAACCCTCGCCCGACTCAAGGCGTTTTCCGCCGCCCCGCTGAAAATCCGCCAGCCCGACGGCATCCGCGAAGTCGGCGAGCTCGAACTCAACGCCCGCTCCCGCTGGGCACTCCACCTCGACGGCCAGCCCGCCGGGCGCGACCACATTTTCCTCGATCTCCGCCGCACCAACGGCAAGTGGATGGTCGAAAAACTCACCCTCCCGCCCGCACCGGACCAGCCGATTCCCAAAACCGCCCTCCCCGATGCCCTCGGCGCGGCCGATGCGTTCACCCAGGCGGTCCTTTCCCAAAAATTCGAAGTCGCCCGCACCTTCGTCGATCCCGCCACGGTTTCCGACACCAAGATCGCCGGACTCTGCATCCTGTTCGAAGAAGGCGGCTACCGGCTCCGCCAGTCCAAGCCGCTGCGCTCGCTGTTCCAGCGCGAAGACACCGCCGGCTTCCTCGCCAACCTCGAAGCCGTCGAAGCCAGCCAGACCGCCCAGTTCGCCCTGAACTTGAAACGGCCCGCGCCCGCCGCCAACTGGATCGTTTCCGAAATCAACCTCGACCAACTCCTCGCCGACTACGCCCGCCGCGTCGCCGGCGGAGACATTTACTACTCCCCGCTCGTCAAGAACCCCGCCGGCGGCGACACGCTCGCCCTCTACTTCGAGTTCGACCACGATGAAATGAACCCGCGCACCCGCCGCCAGTTAGAAATCGTCACCAAGATCCTCAAGTCCGATCCCGGCAAGAAAATCACCCTCAGCGGCCACGCCGACGCCCTCGGCACCAAGGACTACAACAACAGCCTCTCCTCCCGCCGCGCCAACGTCGTCCGGGATTTCCTCATCCAGGCCGGAGTCGCCACCAGCCAGATCGCCACCATCGCCAAAGGTGACAGCCAGCCCCGCCGCCCCAACCTCACCGAAACCGGCGACGACAACCCCGAAGGCCGCCGCGCCAACCGGAGGACGGAGATTTATTTGGATTTCTGATATTACCCGGGAACGCCGAGCCCCAGCTCGGCGTTCCCAGTCCGTGGACAATCTCCACCCGTCAAAACCAGACAACCGAGTCCGGCGACATGCTTCAGATG
>CAYXZE010000164.1:0-5954 GCA_964469395.1 uncultured Luteolibacter sp. | reverse complement strand
GCGCGCTGAAGCCCAGCACCGCCGCCGTCTCCGCCGCCACCTCGCGCTTGCTCAGGGACACGCTGCCGTAGTCCGCGGAGCCGGAGACATCCACCGCGAGCACCACCGAGAGCTCGCGCTCCTCGCGGAATTTCCTAACAAACGGCGAGTTCATCCGCGCCGTCACGTTCCAGTCGATGAACCGCACTTCGTCGCCGTGCTGGTATTCGCGGAAATCGTCGAAATCCAGACCCTGGCCGCGGAACGACGACAAATACTCGCCGGAAAACGACTCGCGCACCAACCGCCGGGCCTTGAGCTCCAGCTTGCGCACGCGCGCCATCATTTCCTCGATCTGTTCGTCAGTCAGCATTCTTTCCGATAAATTCTAACCAATGTATCTAACTAAATCACGGCACCGCGACCTTGCTCATGATCCGCTCGATCACCGAGTCGGTGGTCATTTCCTCGGCCTCGGCCTCATAGGTTAGAAGAATCCGGTGGCGCAGCACGTCGGGTGCCATGTCCTTCACGTCCTGCGGCGTGACGAACGCCCGGCCCTGCATGAAGGCCCGCGCCCGCGCCGTGAGCGCGAGATTGATCGTGCCCCGCGGCGAGGCACCGGAGCGGACGAGGTTTTTCAACGGCGCGTCCACCAGCGCCGGATAGCGCGTGGTGTGGATGATCTGGACGATGTATTTGCGGATCGCCGGGTCGATGTAAATTTGGTTCACCAGCTCGCGCGAAGCCGCGACCTGTTCGGGCGTGGCCACGGTTTTCGTCTGATAGGGCGGGGTGGAGGTGGCCATCCGGTCGAGGATGTCCAGCTCCTCGTCCTTCGTCGGATAGCCGACGGTCACCTTGAGCAGGAAACGGTCGAGCTGCGCTTCCGGCAGTTGATAGGTGCCCTCCTGGTCGATCGGGTTCTGAGTCGCCAGCACGAGGAACGGCTGGGGCAGGGGATAGGAGTGGTCGCCGAGCGTCACTTGCCGCTCTTGCATCGCCTCCAGCAGCGCGGACTGGACCTTGGCGGGTGCGCGGTTGATTTCATCGGCGAGGATCAGGTTGTTGAAAATGGGCCCCAGCTTCGGCGCGAATTTGGTCTCCTGCGGGTGGTAAACCATCGTCCCGACCAGGTCGGCGGGCAGCAGGTCCGGGGTGAACTGGAAGCGCGCGAATGTCGCGTGCAGCGAGCCGGACAGCGCCTTGACCGCCAGCGTCTTGGCCAGACCGGGCACGCCTTCGAGCAGGATGTGGCCGTTGCAGAGCAGGCCGATGAGCAACCGGTCCACCAGCCGTTCCTGCCCCACCAGGACTTGCGCCATCTCGTCCTTCACCGCCTGAATCCAGCCACTCGTTTCCGCGATCCGCTCTTGCAAGGTTTCCGTAGTCATTGATTTCGTAAGCGACTCTGGCAGGCGAATGGATCTGTGCAATCGACAAAAGCGGTGAAATTTTTTGGGATTCGTTCCCAAAATGAGGTCCTCCTGTGGACACATTCCACAGGTTGCCAGCCCTCATCCGTCCTGCTACCGTCCGGCCATGACCGCATTGAAACAGCCGGATTTCATCACCGTGCATGACTACCTCGCGGGCGAGGAAGTCAGCGACACCAAGCATGAATACCTTGGCGGAACCGTCCACGCCATGGCCGGAGCGACGATCCGGCATAACAATATTGCCACCAGTGCATTGGTGGCGCTTGGCGGCCAGCTCCGTGGAAAACCCTGCCAGCCTTTCAACAGCGATACCAAAGTCCGAATCGAATTTTCGGATCATACCCGTTTCTACTATCCGGATGCGATGGTTGTCTGTCAGTCCAATCCGGACACCGATCATTTCCAGAATCAACCTGTCGTCGTCATCGAGGTTCTTAGCGAATCTACCCGCCGCGCCGACCTCGGCGAGAAACGCGATGCCTATTTGTCGGTTCCCTCGCTGAAAGTCCTGCTGATCGTCGAGCCGGATGCTCCAGCGGTGACACTGTATCGCCGTGCGCCGGAAGGCGGATTCGCCATCGAACGCCATTGTGGACTCGACGCCACGATCCCGCTGCCGGAAATCGAGGCATCCTTGGCACTCACGGATCTTTACGAGCGGGTCGAGTTCGCATCCTGAAGGCGGGGGCGGGCAGTCTTTAGGAATGTGTCCCGGCTGTCTCAGCCGGGAGCCGTGGCACGGAAAGATCCGGCTGAGACAGCCGGGACACATTCTCGAAACATCCTGTAACGAATCCCGCGGATTGCTTCTGACAAGGGTATGGACACACTCCCCGGCAACGATCCGATGCCACAAATACCCCACACCCCGCTTGCCGGACTCGATCCCGTGGACCTGCTCCGGCAGGGCGCGGCGGAGGATACCTTTCTGGACGGTGCGCCCTCGCCCTTTCATCCGCCGTCCGTCGGGGAACTCGCCCCGCAGTTTCCGCAGTTTGAAATCCTCGAACTCATCGGCCAAGGCGGCATGGGCGCGGTTTACAAGGTCCGGCAAAAGGAACTCGACCGCATCGTCGCCCTCAAAATCCTGCCGCACGCCATCGGTCGGTCCCCGGCTTTTTCCAGCCGTTTCGCCCGCGAGGCCAAGGCACTGGCCAAGCTGAATCACCCCGGCATCGTCACCATCCACGAGTTCGGTCAGACATCCGCTTCGTCCTCTTCCCACCAACCCCTTTACTTCATCCTGATGGAGTTCGTGGACGGCGTGAACCTCGCCCGGCTCCTGCAGTCCGGGCGGATTTCCCCGCGGGAAGCCCTGGCCATCGTCCCGCAGATTTGCGACGCGCTGCAATTCGCCCACGACCAAGGGATCGTCCACCGCGACATCAAGCCGGAAAACATCCTGCTGGATCGGTTGGGCCGCGTGAAAGTCGCCGACTTCGGGATCGCGAAGATTGTAGCGTCGGTCTGTGACCGTCGCACGGATGAAGATGATGAACAGCGACGGTCACAGACCGACGCTACATTGGCCGGAAAAATCATGGGCACGCCGCAATACATGGCCCCCGAGCAAATCGAGCACCCGTCCGAGGTCGATCACCGCGCCGACATCTACGCGCTGGGCGTCGTATTCTATCAGATGCTAACCGGAGAACTGCCGGGAAAAGACCTGCAAGCGCCATCGCGGAAAGTCCGGATCGACGTGCGGCTGGACGAGATCGTGCTCAAGGCGATGGAGAAGAATCCGGAGTTGAGGTTCCAGCAGGTGAGCGTGATGAGGACGCGGGTGGAGGGGCTGGGAACGGAACCGGTGAGATCGGTGGAGAGAAAGTCTTATGTCGGAATGATGCTGGCGGTCGCGTGTGGTGCTCTTGTCTTGCTGGGAATTGGAGTCATGTCTCATCGGCTAACTTCAAATCAGTCGGCAGTCATTGGATTGAAAACGTCCGGGCCTGCCGACGAATTGAAACCCATCCCCCCGGAAGCGTTACAGATGCTGAGCGAGATGAAATCTTATAGTGATGAATTTTCCAGAACACATGACATGACTGACTCCAATTCCCTTCCTCTGCTTGCCAAGGATTTGGACGCTCGCTCCAAGGCGTTCTATGGACTTCTGCACGGGACGGTGGCAGAACCGTTTCTTCAGAAAAGGGCAGCGGCCTCTGCCGCGCTCAAGGACGCGAAAGCCGCACACGATTACGCCGCAGAGCAAGTGGCAACAGAGCGGTTCATGGCGGCGGAGGTTGAGATCGGAAAGCTGATCAACGCCATTGCGATCGAGTCGCCCGCTTCCGCGGTTATTGCTGACGAACCCTTCGCGCCGGGCGGCGTGCAGGACGGGAAGGGGGCTGCGCAAGCACCTGAAAAGGCAGCAGTCGCTTCAGCCGAAGCATGGCTCGCCGGGATCGATGCCGGGAACTATGCCCAAAGCTGGAAAGACGCCGCGGTGTTTTTCCAGAATGCGATCACCGAAGACGGCTGGAGTGACGCGCTGACCAAAACCCGCAAGCCGCTGGGTGCATTGAAATCGCGCAAGCTGCTGAACGCGGAGAGCTGCAAATCCCTGCCCGGCGCACCTGATGGCGAGTATGTGGTGATGCAATTCGACACCTCGTTCGCCGCGAAGGAGAAGGCCGTGGAAGCCGTGACCTTCAGCTTGGAAAAAGACGGCACATGGAAGGCATCCGGATATTTCATTCGCTGAACCCATGAAATTGGCGTCCCTGTCTCAATCGTTTCAAAATGCGAAAACCAACATGAACCTGGAAGAACTCATCGCGATGCACAGAAGCCCGGATCACTGGCATTTTGTGTTTTTCTACTTTGCGCCTGAAGACCCGAGAATCGTCGTAAAGAAGCGGAGAGGCATCGGGTGGACGCTGAACTTCGCGCGCCCGATGGCAATTCCATTTTTGGGATTATTGATCGCTTCCGTTTATGGCTACATGGAACTTTTGAGTTGTTTCGATATTTCCGATTCCGGCCAGTGGGTGGGTATCTTCCTGCTGATTGTTTTGATCGTTTTGCTGTGTGGTTGGATGTCGAATCCTCGTCGTTATGTTGGCTGCCCCATCAAAAACCCAGGCTGATGTCTTCTCCAGCTGATGGTTTTTTCGCGACCACCCGCTGGACGGTGGTGCGCGCGGCGGGGCAGGCGGCGTCGGCAACGGCGGATGAGGCGTTGGAGTCATTGTGCTCGGCGTATTGGTTTCCACTTTATGCCTATGTTAGACGGCATGGGTTTTCGAAAGAGGATGCGGAGGATCTGACGCAGGCGTTTTTCGCGAAGCTGCTGGAGCGGCGGGATTTCGCGGGGTTGAAGCAGGAGAACGGGCGCTTCCGGGCGTTCCTGCTGGCGGCGTTGAAGAACTTTCTATCCAACGAACGGGACCGCGCCGGGCGCTTGAAGCGAGGTGGGAACATCACGCATTTTTCACTCGATTGGCAGAGCGCGGACACTCAATTCCTGATTGCCGACAGCTCGAAGCCCCCGCCGGATCAGGCCTTCGACCGCGAGTGGGCGCTCGCCTTGCTGGAGCGGGTCATCCAGCGGCTACGCGAGGAATGCGCGGCGGATGGCAAGGGCGGGCGTTTCGAACGGTTGAAGGAGTTTCTAACTGTCGGCAAGGGCGAAATATCCCATGCGGCGAAAGCCGCCGAGCTGGGAATGGAGGAAGGCTCGCTGCGGGTGGCCGCGCACCGTCTTAGGAAGCGCTACCGCGAGTTGTTGCGGAACGAGGTCGCACAAACGCTGTCCGATCCGGCGATGGTGGAGGAGGAGCTGGCGGTGTTGCTCGGGGCGTTTGGGGCATGAGGAATCACGACATTCCCGGAGGCGGGGGGCTTCCTGCAATCAGCCGAAAAACTCCATCTGCTCCACTTCCTTCGGATCCTCAAACCGGACGCCGACTCCTAACAGGCGGACGGCCCGGTGATTTCCCCGTTTCCATGCCTCGGCCAGGAGTTCCTCGAAAATCATCGGATCGAGAACATGACCGGCCCGCTCGGCGGTGGTGCGGTGGAAATCGGCGAATTTCATTTTCACGACGAGCGAACGGATGACGCGGTCGGCGTGGGATTTCGCGAGATCTTCGGCGAGACCTTCGAGCATGCCGCGCATGGGCGGGATGAGCGCGGGAAACGACTGGATGTTTTCGGCGAAAGTCGTTTCGCTGCTAACCGATTTGCGCGTGCGGTCGGGAGTGACGGGCCGGTCGTCAATGCCACGGCAGAGGTGCCAGAGCTCGATGCCCCATTTCCCGAAACGCCGGGACAATTCGATCTGGTCGAGCTGTTGGAGATCGGCGCAGGTTTCGATGCCGAGCGCGGTGAGTTTTTCCCGCATTTTCTTGCCGACGCCCCAGATGCGGCCGACCGGCAGCGCGGCGATAAACGCGGGAATCTCCTCGTCGGGAACGTCTTTCTGGCCGTTCGGCTTGTGCCAGTCCGAGGCGATCTTGGCGATGAGTTTGTTCGATGAAATCCCGGCGGAGGCGGTGAGGCCGGTTTCCTCGAAAATCTGCGCGCGGATCT
>CAYXZE010000163.1:0-5971 GCA_964469395.1 uncultured Luteolibacter sp. | reverse complement strand
GGATGGGTGATGATCGGGATTTCGAGCGGCGAGGTGTAGCTGTCGAGGCGGCGGTATTGGATTTTCTGGTCGGCGTCCCAGCCCCAGTGGGTTTTCCGGGGAATGCGGAAACACGGGTGCATGAAGACCATCACCGCGCGGCCACCGGGCTTGAGGGAGCGGGCGACGTTGGTGAACATGCCGAGAATGTCGGGCACGTCATGCACGGCCATGATGCAGGTGGCGGCGTCATTGGTGCCGCTGGCCCACGGGCCGGGCTTGCACGCGTCGGTCACGATCAAGGAAACGCGCGGATCGGAGCCGTGGCGGAATTTCGCGGATTCGATGAGGCGCGGGCTGGCATCGACGCCGGTGAATTTCCCGATTTTCGCTTCCAGCAGCGGCCGGATCAGCACGCCCTGACCGCAGCAGACATCGATGATCGCCTCGCCCGGCTGCGGGTCTAACATCCGCAGGGCGGCGGGCAGGATGACGTTCTGGTGATAGTCCGAGCCGGATTCGCCGACGAGTTTGTCATACCAGGCGGCCACGGGATCCCAGCCGCGATCTCCACTCTGGGACTTGTTAGCCGGAGCGGGTCCGGATTTCCGGCCTTTTTGCGGTTGAAACGGACGGCGTGGCGGAGGCGGCATGAAGGAGGATAGGCGGAGAATGAAACGACCGGCAAGTCACGACATTTCTTGGGCTTTCCAAGGAGCGGCGGAGTCCGTCCGCCGTGCCCATGGAAAAACCAATGAGATGAGCAAGGCGCTTTTCATTGGCCTCCCATGGGCGGGGCGATCGGATATCGCCCTTCCTTGCGCCCTTCCTTGCGCCCTTCCTTGCGCCCTTCCTTGCGCCCTTCCTTGCGCCCCGCCTCCGGCACTCCGGAGTCACTCACGAACGAATCACCGCCGCAATTTCCTCCAGCCACACCGCGTCCGGCATGGCATACGGGCGGAAGGTTTCGAGGGTGCCGAAGTGCTCGTTATGAAACAACGCGCGGTGCAGGCCGAGGGTGGTGGCGGCGGGCGAGTCGATGAGGTTCGAGGAATCGTTGGCGCTCATTTGGAAAAGCACCCGCATTTCGAACTCGGCCATCAGCTTGCGCGGAATCCAGCGGCTGACGTTGTTCCAAGTATCGGTGGCGGCGAGCACATGCATGCCTACCGGACCGCCCTCGCCCAGCAAATTGGCGAACACCTGCGCCGGCGTGGCCCCGGCCTCTTCATCCATCGAAAAGCGGAATTCGTCGTCCGGCCGCAGGGCCTTGAAACGCTGGAGATCGTGCACGATAAGAAAAGTTTCCTTCGCCTCGCGGCCGGACGTAGGCCCGCGTGCCTCCAATTCCGCAGCCAGCTCCGCCAGCAACGCGGGGGTCTCCACCGGGCCGCCAATGCGGATCGAGTGCGGCAAAACAGCCGCCAACCGTTGGAAAAACCCATCCGCGCCGTTGTCATAGGCATGCGGATCGAGAATCACGAACTCCACCTGATCCGGCGGGTATTGGGCGGCCAGAGAAACGATGCCGATCGCCAACAGCGACAAGGCCCGCTCCGCCGACTGGCCGACGACCAACATGTGACTGCCACTCTGGCGCTGGAACCGCGCTTCGGTGGGTCCCTTGATGGAATTCGGCGCGCCCAGCCACGCGCGCGCCGCGGCGGGACGGGCGGACGGGTGCGAGCGCAGCAATTTCCCCAACTCCGCGTTATCCCGGACATCGGCGGGCGCGTTGCCTTCGAAAATAATCGGCAGCGGCGCCTGCTTGCCATCGCGCGTGGCGAGGGCGTTGACCTGATCGAGCACGGCATCGCGCTCATCCTCGGGCAGCCAGACGATTTGAAACGGACTGTTCGCGGCGAGAGCTCCGGCCTGATCGTTGTAAATCCCCTCCCCGGGCCGCGTGAGCAGGCGGGGCGCGGGATTGTCATCGTCCATAATCAGGTGCGCGTCGGCCTCATTGCACTGAAGCGCGATGCGGATGACCATTTGCCCCAGCGTGGCGCGGGCCAGCGTGTAGGCTCCGCCGAGGGTTTGCGAACCGAGGATGACGTGAATGCCGAACGCCCGGCCTTGTCTGACGATCCGATCCAACAACAGGGACGCTTCCTGCGCCACGGCGTCGTCCTCGGTGAAAAATTCCTGGAACTCATCGATGAGCAGCAGGCTGCGCGGCAACGGTTCGTGTCCCGCCGTGCGCTTGTAACCGGCGAGATCCTGCGATCCAGCGCGGCGGAAAAGTTCGCCCCGCCGCTTCAATTCCGCGTCGATCCGCTGCAGCACGCTGAGGGCGAATTCCCGGTCGCTCTCGATCGCGATGACCCGCGCGTGCGGCAGCCGCTTGGCGGCGTAGCACTTGAATTCCACGCCTTTCTTGAAATCCACCAGATAGAACTCCACCTGCTCCGGACCGCACCACAGCGCGAGGTTCGTGATGATGACGTGAAACAACGTGGACTTGCCGGAACCGGTCTTGCCCGCCACGAGCGCGTGCTGGCGGGTCCCCTTCCCGATCGCCAGCATCTGGAGCTTCTTCGCCCCGGTGCGGCCGATCGGCACGCGCAACTCGTCGGTGGTGTCGGATGTCCAGATTTCATCGGCGGTCGGCGCGATGTGGGAAAACGGCACCTGCACCCGGTTGGAGTCGATGCTGGCCTTGCCGATCCGGTGCACCAGCGCGATCGCATCCTCATGCGCCGGCGGCGGATCGAACGTCACGGCATCCGCGCCCTTCGGCATGCCTGACAAATGAAACGCGCCATCGCGCAAGCTCACCCGCAGGCAGACGCGGCGGAGTTCGTCCTCCAGCGCCGCGTCCGGCGGCGGCTGCCGCAGGTCGCGCTGGATGAGCAGATGCACGCCGCAGCGCGCGCCGCTGGAGGCGATGGAAAGCAGGCGCTTGCACGCCGTATCGCTGAAGGCGGCGGGAAATCCGGCGATGACGAGGAAACGGTATTTCTCGGCGATCGTGCCCGCCTGTTCGTTGTATTCCGTGATGTTCGCGAACTCGTTGCGGAGATACATCTGGATGACTTTTTCGATGTGCTCGTTAAGCTCCGCGAGGCGTTCCTCGATGTGGGTGCTCTGGGTCCAGATGCGGTGGTTGATGAGGGTTTCCTCGTAGTCGGCCAGATGCATCAACCCGGAGAAATCCTTGCCGAGGCCGACGGGATCGATGAACACGAACGAAGCGCGCCCGGGCGGATGCGAGGCTAACAGACGCAGGGCGATGGCGCTGAGGGCCGAGGTCGCGGCACCATCACCGGTGCCTTCGCTTTCGATGAGGAGCGACCCCTGATCGGGAAAAGCCAAGGCGAACGGCACGGTGAGTTTCCCGGCATCCGGCAAGGCGAATTGCGGATCGTGCGGCAATCCGCCGGCAAGCAGCGCCGGATCCACCTCGATGCCGCCGATCCTGACGGACGGCGGAGCTTCGGCAGGCGGCTGCCAGTTGGCGCAGATTCCGGGCGTCCAGTGCGGAAAATCGGCGAGAGAACGGCTTTCCAACGCCGCGAGCGAGGAAATGACCGGCAGGATTTCATCGCGCCAGGGCTTTGTTAGATCGGCGATGGCGGAGTGGTTTTCGGCATCAATCTCGGAGTTGAGCTGGACGCGGGCCTCCGAGATTTGCCGTGCCCGTTCTTCCGCCTCCGTGCGGGCGAGCGCGAGTTCCCGTTCGTGCTCCGCCTCGATCTTCGCGAGTTTGCGCTGATAGAGATTCTCCAGTTTCCCGGGTAGCCGGGCGAACTGGCGATCGAGCTCCTGCTGGCCCTCGCTCATGCGGGCCTTCAAGTCGGTGTCGGATTCGCGGAAAGTCTCGCTGAGATTCTGGCCTTCCGCATCGTGCTCGCTCTGAACCTCGGCCGCCAGGACGGCCAGACGCGCGGCGGATTTCTCTTCCGCGGAAACTTCCAGCGCCCGCGCGGCCGCCAGCGATCCGGCGGTGCGGCGAATGACCGGCTGCGCCAAAAGCCAACCCGCCAACCATGCCGCGATCAGCGCGATTTCCACCATGACCAGCAAGGGCAACACCCCGCCCGGCAGCAACCCCGGCCACAGAAGAATGCCGGCGGCAAGCCCCATGAGCAGCCACAACGGGACGAAACGGAAAAATTTCGCCAGCGGGAGCTTATGTGCCGCTTCGACGGACTCGCGGACTTCCTCCAGCCGTGCCTGCAATTTCTCCAGCAATTCCTCCGGCGAGGCCGTGGGATCGATTTCCAACATCGGCGGGATTCTATTGGCGAATCGTTTCCCCAACAGCGGACGATACGACCGCAACGCCTTGAGCCCGGACTTCCGCAAATCCTGGCGCACCTCGCGGTCGCCGGAAAGCCGACCCTGGAAGGCGTAATGCCGTTCGGTTGCCTGGGCCAGTTCCTGCTGGCGGGTCTGGCGATTGCGCATGATGGCCCCCTGCACCTGGCCGATCCGCCGGTCCTTCACGGTTTGCACCTGCCGGGCCAGGGCGATGCGGCTGGCGTGATAGGCCTGTTGGATTTTCGCGCCGCGGGCCTCCAGAACGGCATGCAGGTGGTCCAGTGCGTGCTGGCGGGCGGCGGCCAGTTCGTGAATCCGCCGGGTCTCCGTTTCCGCATCCGCCTCCTCGCGCCGGAGCATTTCCCGGCGGACAACGACGAGGCGCTCCGCCCGGTCCTTGATCAAGGCGTTCTCCCCCGCCACAACGGCGGACACGCCGGCTTTCAGCCGGTCGAGCCGTCCCTGCACGGCGCGGAGGTCGATGGATTCAGTCGCAGTCTGCATGAACTTTTTCTAACAATTTATCGAGTTCCTCGATGACCCTGAGCGCGGAATTCACGCCGGTCGTCAATTCGGATAGATATAGCTCCTCGAATTCCCGGGCCTTGCGGTCGCGCCAGGAAAGCCGCGTCTCGCCCCACCGCGCCTGAAGCTGGCGGGTGGCCAGGGTCAGCAGGCCCTTGCTGCCGGAAAGGCTCACGGCCCACCTCCCGGTTCAGGACTGGCGGGCGCGGCGGACTGCGGCGGGACGTTCTTTTCGGCATAGGCCTGCAACGCCTTGATGGCCTCGCCGAGAGAATGCACGCCCTGGGGCAATTGCTGGCCGACGAGGTGGAAGATCGGATCAAGCTGGCGCAGCAGCGGGGTGGCGCGGTTTTCGAACGTCTGACGCCATTTTTTGACGACGCGCATTTTTTCCTCCGCCTCGTCGAGTTGCCGCCGGGCCTTGTGAACGGCCATTTTTTGAAACGCGTTGCCGGCCTGCGGATTGGTGAGGTTCGCGCTGTAGAGTTCCTGCTCCGCCTGTTGGAGATTTTTCATCCACAGCCTGGTCTGCCCGGTCCAGTGCTGGAGGCGATCCGTGTCGAGCCAGGTCTGGGTCCGCCGGACATCCCCTTCCATATCCTCCAGCGCGACCCGGGCCTTGGCGATGTATTGGATCAAATCCGCCCGGAACGCTTCGAGCGCGTCAATGGAGGAAATTTTAGCTTGTTCGGACATCGGAGGTCAGCGCTGGTCAAGATACTGCTGGATCCGCTCCGCCTTGCGCATGAGGTAGGGCGTGTGGCGGTCGGACAATTCAAGAAACGACTTCAAGGTCTTCATCAACTGGGTGAACTCCCCGGCGAATTTTTCCTGCTCCTGATCCTGCCAGGTGTCGCCCAGCGCGGTGAAGCGCGCCATCAGCGAGCCGGACCGCTCGCGCAGGTCGCCATTGAAACGCTTCAACTCCGCGGCGAAACGGCGGACTTCCTCGGGATCGATGATGGCTTGAGACATGGGGGAATTCTGGGTTCTCTCCAATGAATAACAGTCCCTTTTCACGCGAGTGCCAACCGTGTTTTTCAAATCCTGCGGAAAATCCCCTGATTCGCGTCGATTTCCTTCCACAATCGCACCTTGACCCCGGCCGCCCGGTCCCCTACCTAAGCCGCCGTATGGGATTTGACACACTTGGGCTCTCCGCAGCCGTTCTGGAAGCCATTGAGGAGTCCGGTTATACCACGCC
>CAYXZE010000162.1:0-6001 GCA_964469395.1 uncultured Luteolibacter sp. | reverse complement strand
CCATCGGTTCGAGGGTGGCCGGGTTCTTCTCGTCGCAGAGAGTATGACCGGTCTGGACGTTCTTGAGTCCGACGATGGCGATGATGTCACCGGCTTGGGCGGAGTCGATTTCCTTGCGGTCGTCGGCGTGCATCTCGACCATGCGGCTGATGCGCTCGGTCTTGCCGGTGAACGAGTTGAGAACGGTGTCACCCTTCTTGATGGTGCCCGAGTAAATCCGGGTGAAGGTGAGCGCGCCGAACTTGTCGTCCATGATCTTGAACGCCAGGCCGCGGAACGGGGCGGTCGGGTCGATGATGGCGAACTTGCCGGTTTCCTTGCCTTCGGCGTCCACTTCAGGGAGTGGTTTGACGTCGGTCGGGGAAGGGAGGTAATCGACAACGGCGTCGAGGACGAGTTGCAGTCCTTTGTTTTTGAAGGAGGAACCGCAATAGGTCGGGAAGAACGCGAGATCGACGGTGCCCTTGCGGATACACTTTTTGATTTGCTCGATCGTTGGCTCGGTGCCTTCGAGGTAAGCTTCCATGATTTCGTCGTCTTGCTCGACGGCGGTTTCGATGAGCTGGGCGCGGTATTCCTTTGCCTTGTCCACGAGATCGGCGGGGATTTCCTCGATCTTGAAGTTTTCCGGCTGGCCGGAATCATCCCAGATGTGGGCCTTCATCGAGAGCAGATCGACGACGCCGACGAAGTTGGACTCGGTGCCGATCGGCAGGACCATGACGAGCGGGGTGGCGCCGAGGATTTTTTTCACCTGGGCGACGACGCGGTAGAAATCGGCGCCGATGCGGTCGAGTTTGTTGACGTAAATGACGCGGGAAACCTTGGAATCGTTGGCGTAGCGCCAGTTGGTTTCGGATTGGGGCTCGACGCCGCCGGAGCCGCAGAACACGCCGACGCCGCCGTCGAGAACTTTGAGCGAGCGGTAAACTTCGATGGTGAAGTCCACGTGGCCGGGGGTGTCGATGACGTTGAACTGGTGGCCTTTCCAGAAGCAGGTGGTGGCGGCGGACTGGATGGTGATGCCGCGCTCGGCTTCCTGTTCCATGAAGTCCATGGTGGATGCGCCGTCGTGAACCTCGCCGATTTTGTGGATCTTGCCGGTGAGCTTGAGAATACGTTCGGTAGTGGTCGTTTTGCCCGCATCAACGTGGGCGAAAATGCCGATGTTGCGGTATTTGGATAGGTCCTTCATGGCGGATATTGGCTTCTAGGTTGGCGGGCACGGTTTCGCGCCGGGGGCAGATTCCTAGTCGAGGATGGCGGTTTGGCAATCATAGAGTCGGTTGGCCGGGAATTTTCCACGGGGAAATTGAGCGCGGGGCATGCTTGAGGTGTGTCATTCCGGCGTTTCCAGCCCGACGAGCAGGCTCCCGACAAAACGCTTTCCGCACGGATGCCGGCACCTATGCTGTGCCGCATGACGATAGCCAGACGTTTGATCCTGTTGATGGCGGTGCCGTTCCTCATCCTGTTCGCCATCTGGACGGTCACGCGGATGCAGTTGGCCAAGGTCGAGGAGCGCATGCGGTTCGTGGCGGAATCCCGGGTCGTGGCGCTGGCCCGGTTGGGCGACATCACTCGTGATTTTTCCGAAATGCGGGTGCATTTGCGGAGTTTCCTGCTGGCCGCCGACCCTGCCGATCAGGCCGCCGCGCGGCAGGCCTATGAAAAGGACCGCAAGAATTTCGTGCGGCTGGTGGATGATTATGCGGACCACCGGATCACGGGCGACAAAGGCCGCCGGATGCTCGGCGATCTCCGGGCGGTGAGCCTTGAGTGGATGACGGAAGCGGAAAAAATCATGTCTCTGGCGGAGACGGGCCGCCGGGAGGAGGCACTCGCGATGATGCCGGACATCCGGAAAATCGGTGAAATCATGAGCGAGCTGTCGAAGGCTTGGATCCAGCACAACGAGGCGATTTCCACGGAAGCGGGCAGATCGGCGCTCGCCGCGATCGATGCCTCGCGGCGGAACCTGCTGATCGCCACTTTGTCCGCCTTCGCGCTGTCCGGAATTATCGGGGTGCTGACGTTCAGGCGCATCGTCACGCCGATCCGGGCGCTCGAAGCATCGGTGAAAACCATCGCCGCCGGTGATTATGAAAACGAAGTCCCGTTCATCAAGGCGACGGACGAGACGGGCGGTCTGGCGCGGTCGATCGATATTTTAAAACAGGGGGCTGCCGCGATGGAGGAGCAGCGTTGGGTGAAATCCCACACCGCGCAGCTGACCGGCGAGTTGCAGGGCGCGGCCTCGTTGCGGGAGTTCGGCGAGCGTTTGATTTCCGGCTTGGTGCCGATGCTTGGCGGCGGGGTGGCCGGGTTTTACCTGTTCGAGCCCGGGGCGGAGCGGTTGCGCCGGATCGCCAGCTACGGATTGAGTGATGACCCGGAAGTGGAGGACTCGTTCCGCCTTGGGGAAGGACTCGTCGGCCAGTGCGCGCGCGATGGCAAGCCGGTCACGCTTTCCGATCTGCCCGCGGACTATTGCCGGATTGCTTCCGGTCTGGGACAAGGTGCGCCGACTCGGTCCATCGCGTGGCCGTTGCTGTCGCGGAAGGCGTTGTTGGGGGCGTTTGAATTCGCCTCGTTCCGCAGTCTCAATCCGCACGAGCAGGCGTTGCTGGAGGAATTGATGCCCACGGTGGTGATGAGTTTGGAAATCCTCCAGCGGAATTTGCGCACCCGGGAGCTGTTGGAGGAACTGAAGAAACGCTCGGACGAGCTGCAACAGATCAATTTCAAGGCGGATAGCGCGCTGGACCTGACGAAGGCCGGCTACTGGCACATCCCGCTGGACGGCTCCGGTTGGTATAACTCCTCGGAACGGGCGGTGCGCATCTTTGGCGATCCGCCTGCGCCCGGGCATCGGTACACGCTTGAGCACTGGATGAAATATGTCCGGTTAGGGGATGATGAGGCGGCCGGGATCACGGCGGAAAACTTCGAGGCTGCCGTATCCGGAAAGATTCCGGTGTATGACGCCGTCTATGCCTATCAGCGGCCTGTGGATGGGCGAATCGTTTGGATTCATGCCTTGGGACATGTGGTGAAGGATGCCGATGGCAAGCCGACCGACATGTTCGGAGTCACTCAGGACATCACCGATTTCAAACTGCTGGAAAAGGAATTGCTCGGCGCCAAGGAAGCCGCGGAAAGCGCGACCCGGGCGAAGTCCGATTTCCTCGCTAACATGAGTCACGAAATCCGCACGCCGATGAATGCCATCATCGGACTCTCGCACCTCGCCCTCAAGACGCCGCTCAACCCCAAGCAGCGCGACTATATCGGCAAGGTCCACAACGCCGGCACCTCGCTGTTAGGCGTTATCAACGACATTCTCGATTTTTCCAAGATCGAAGCCGGCAAGCTTGATATCGAGACCACGGACTTCCGGCTCGACGAGGTGATCGCCTCGGTCACGACGCTGACCGCGCAGAAGGCGCACGAAAAGGGCCTGGAGTTCCTGGCCCACGTCTCGCCGGAGATTCCCGATGTTTTGTTAGGCGACCCGCTGCGCCTCGGCCAGATCCTCACGAATTTCGTCAACAACGCGGTCAAGTTCACCGAGCACGGGGAAATCCGGCTCGATATCGGGTTGCTGGGCCGCACGGGCGACAGGGTACAGCTCAAGTTTTCCGTGAGCGATACCGGCATCGGCATGACCGCGGAACAATCGGCGAAATTGTTCCAGCCGTTCGTGCAGGCGGACACTTCGACGACGCGCAAGCACGGCGGCACCGGTCTGGGGCTAACCATTTGCCGCCGATTGGTCGAATTGATGGGTGGCCGGGTCTGGCTTGAAAGTGAGGCCGGCACGGGCAGCACGTTTTTCTTCACCGTCTGGCTCGGAGTCGGCACCGCGAACGGCTCGGGAAAAATCATCCCCGGCAAACTCGCGGAACTCCGCGTGCTGGTGGTGGATGACAATGCCGCCGCTCGCGAGATTCTCCATGAGCCGCTCAGCGCCATCGCCAGCCATGTGAAGGTGGTGGCGTCCGGGGCGGAAGCGATCGCCGCCGTCAAGGCGCAGGATTTGATAGATCCCTACGACATTGTTTTCATGGACTGGCGCATGCCCGGCATGGACGGGCTGCAAGCCAGCCGCATCATCAAGAGCGACGAAACCCTCTCGAAACAACCGGCCATCGTGCTGGTCACCGCCTTCGGCCGCGAGGAAGTGCGCGAAGAAGCGGATCGGCTGGAGCTCGACGGATTTCTCGTCAAGCCGGTGACCAAGTCCATGATCGTGGACACGCTCGTGAATGTCTTCGCGGAAGACGGCGCGGAAGGTGCCGCCACCGGCGAAGGTGCGCAAGAGCCGCGGCTGCGCGGCGCGCGGATCCTGCTGGCGGAAGACAACGACATCAACCAGCAGATCGCGGTCGAGCTGTTGGAAGGCGTCGGCGCCTCGGTCAAGGTCGCTTCTAACGGGTGTCTGGCCGTCGAGCAATTGTCGCGCGAGCCGGACGCCTACGATCTGGTGTTGATGGATCTTCAAATGCCCGAAATGGACGGCTACCAGGCGACGGCGAAAATCCGTTCGGACGCGCGGTTCGTTCGGCTGCCAGTCATCGCCATGACCGCCCATGCCACGATCGAGGAAAAGCAGCGTTGCCTGGCGGCCGGAATGAACGACCACGTTTCCAAGCCGATCGACCCCGTCGCGTTGTTCGAGACAGTTTCCCGGTTCTACAAGTCGCCTGAAATTGCCATCTCCCAGCCCAAGACGGACACTGGCGGAAATGACCCGGAGCTCCCGGACATCGACGGGCTCGACACCCGCGACGGTCTGGCCCGCGTCGCGGGAAATCGCAAGCTCTATCAGAATCTTCTGCGCCAGTTCGCGGACCAGCAGGGCACGGCCGTCGCGGAGATTTCCTCCGCCCTGGCTCAGGGCGATGCCGCTTTGGCGGAACGCATCGCCCACACGCTCAAGGGCGTGGCCGCCAACCTCGGCGCGAAGCAGGTGCAATCCGCCGCCGGCGTGCTGGAGGAAGTCATCCGCCACTGTGGCGGCGCGGCTGAGACCGAACCCGCCTTGGCGCAAGTCTCCCAAGCGCTGGATCCGTTGCTGGAAAAATTGCGGAACTCACTGTCATCGCCGGAGACTCCCGAACCGCCAGCGATTTCACAAACTCCCGTGGACCCGGCGCAAACTCGGGCCGCTGCGGAACAACTGGCGAAATTGCTCGCGGACTTTGATTCCGGTGCTGTCGAATTCATCGAAGCAAACCAAGCCGCCTTGTCACCACTGTTCCAAGCCGATTCCTGGGTTGAGTTCGAAGGTCTGGTGCAAAATTACGCCTTCGCCGATGCAGAGTCGCGCTTGACTCAGGCGCTTCAGACATTTTCCGTAACATCAAATTAAGATTTTGAACAGGAGGTAACGGAGGAAACGGAGGGGGATTTCTCTTCTCTTCCTCCTCTTCATCTTCCTCCGTTACCTCTGTTTCCTCCTGTTAAAAATCCCATTCTCTTCCTTCTTTTCCTACTTGTTCCAGATTCCATGCACCCATTGTTTCAAAAAGCATCCACATTGACCGGAGTCATCATCGCCGCCGCAATTGAGGTGCATCGCGATAAGGGACCCGGATTGATCGAGTCGATATACGAATGGTGTCTCACCAGGGAACTCGGACTTCGAGAGTTGACCTGTGAATGCCAGAGGTCAGTCATGGTCGAATACAAGGGCTTCACTCGTGAAGAGCCGCTTCGCTTTGATCTGTTGGTCGAGGGCTGCCTTTTGGTTGAGGCAAAAGCCGTTGAACGAATCCTGCCCATCCACAAGGCGCAACTCCTCAGCTACATGAAACTTCTCGATGTGCCAGTTGGTCTGCTCATCAATTTCCACGAAATCAAAGTCACCGACGGTATCAGTCGGCTGATCCTACCCAATGCAAACCAATAGAAATTAAAATTTTGAACAGGAGGTAACGGAGAAAACGGAGGGGGATTTCTCTTCTCTTTCTCCTCCTTATCTTCCTCCGTTACCTCT
>CAYXZE010000161.1:0-6021 GCA_964469395.1 uncultured Luteolibacter sp. | reverse complement strand
ATTATCTTCTTGCGTATAGTAAATGTCTAATTTACAATGAAAAACCGGATCAGGCCGAGGTAAATCTTAAGCAAGCTCTTCTATCAGATAGTAATCCTCTCGTTTATATCACCCTAGGTGATTTATATAAGCAAAAGAAACTCTGTAGCGAAAGTGAAAAGTATTATCGGAAAGCTAGTCTTATTAATCCATCGCATATTTTCCCTCAATATATGTTGTTTAGTCTTTATATCGACTGTGGGAAAACCCAAGAAGCAACTTACATTGCATATCAAATCAAAAATTCAAAGATCAAAGTAAAAACGGATCTTTCAGAAAGAATACATAAGGAGATTGATGATTTTTTGAATTCTATAAAATGACATTTTTCAAAATCATCTTCAAAATAAAAGTATTATAGCCCTTCTATGTATGGTTTTTAAGCATGAATAAAACAAAGTGTTTTTTATTTCTCAAATGTGTAACCGGTTTCACAAAATATGTGTCTAAGCATATAAGGAGAACACTTAAAAAAAATATATATTATGAATTTTGTACAAATCATTTGGATTACCGTAGCAATTACTGCTGTCATCACAATTTTTGGCCTCCGCTATCTGAAGCATAGAGAGAACATGTTTCTCATTCGAAAGGATCAGTTTTTGAATAGGGATTCTAATTTTTCTGGATATTTTTCAACAGGAATAATCTTTATAAGTATTAGCGTCGCGATCGTAGTCGGCATAATAGCAACACAACATATTGATAACAGGATTGTACCGCATCCTTTGATTTATGTTTTGTCCGTTTCTTTTTTTTGCGGTATTGCTTTACTTATATCATATTATTATTTTAAGAAGCTCAAATAAGTGAATAATGCTATGCTTATCTGAAATGAGTGTGAAGAAGATTATATTGCTATATCTAATGAATTTTTCTATTAGCGGACTTTTAATCGCTCAAGAGGGAAAACAGATAAATGGCACGATAGTAAATGCTAATACTGAAACTTTTCTGGGCAATGTCTCAATCTCGATAATTACGGCAAAGGACTCTATTCTAGTCCGTAGTACGAGGACAAAAGCAGATGGAGGTTTCGAATTGAAAGTTCCAACCTCCGGGATGTACATACTGTCGGCGTCCCATGTTCAATTTGTTGAGTATAATCAAGTCATTGAAATCAAAGATAACGAGTCGTTACTTGATCTCGGCGTTATGAAGTTGGAGAAGAAATCAATAGTACTCGAAGAAGTCACGGTCAAGAGTAAAAAGTTATACGCGATAACAGTCAAAGGGGATACTCTCGAATTTCAAGCTGATAGCTTCAAAGTACGAGAAAATGCACGGGTAGGGGAATTGTTACGGCAGTTGCCAAATTTCGAAGTAGATAAAAAAGGGAATATAACTGCCTTAGGTGAAAGGGTAAAAAGAGTTTTATTGGACGGAGAGGAGTTTTTCGGTGATGATCCAACATTAATAACCAACAACATTCGCTCCGATATCGTTGATAAGATTCAGTTATACGATGGTGACAGTAAGCAGGCAGAGTTAGCCGGAAATAACTTTGGTAAAAAAGAAAAAACTATTAATGTCATACTCAAGGACGATAAGAAAAAGGGGGTATTCGGCAAGGCACATCTTGCTGGAGGTACACCCGAAATTTTCGATGTGCAAGCTATGTTGAATTCTTTTAGCCCTCGCAGAAAAGCTGCGACATATGGGATATTGAGTAATAATGGTGTAACGGGTCTTGGATGGGAAGATAAGTCAGATTTCAGCAACAATGAATTTGGGATGGATGATTTAGATGGGAGGGGTGGGCGCTTTGATGGAAAAGGCATACCCACAATAAAAACTACTGGAGCACATTATGATGAGAGCTATTTCAATAAAAATATATATATAAATGCAAATTATAAGTTAGCTGACTTATTAACTAGCGGTCTTGATAATAATTTATCTGAAAATATACAACCTAATAATAGTTTCACAAGGTATTCTAACGAGAATTTTAACACTAATAATTTAAGACAAAAATTTGACATAAGAGTTAGACTGACACCGGACACAGCCAACACCTTTAATATTTACCTCGAGGCCAACAAAAACAATAAGGCAATTAAAAGTACGTTTTTTGATCGAACCGTTCGACAGGACGGGACCAAACTGTATGATAACCAAAGGGATTTGGACATTGCTGGATCAGGTTCCGATCTCAGTGGCTTTTTGGTTTGGAGTAAGAAGTTAAACTCGAAAAGCTCCATATCGGCTCGTTTTAATGCGTCAACATCTGGTTCAAACTTTGAACATATACTTGGAGCATCGAGTAACTTTTATAATACTCATAATTCGATTGATAGCGTAACGCAGCTTAGTGAAAAAAAATTAAACGATAACAGAACTGGCCAATATGGAATTAAGTTTGCGTATTCCACCCATTTTGGTGAAAATTTCAATTTCAAGACCGAATATGATTTTGGATCGAAAGAGTCTAATAGCGAGATGAACGTAAAACAGTTGGACCCAGATTACGGAACGAATAATTTCATCCGTTACAGTCTAAAGCAGATCACACACAAGACTAGGGCTTCTCTTGGGTTTTCAAAAGCTAAGTTCTTTATGGATTTAGGGCCAGGAATTGAACTTAGTGACCAAAACCAGAACAACTATATCTCTAATAATATATATCGTCGTCAGTTTATAAATTGGCAACCGAGTTTAGAATCGAGGTATTCCTTTACCAAACAAGCCAGAACTATCTTTAGGTATAGTGGTGAAACTACCCAACCAGTTATATCTCAAATTCAACCTATACAGATAAATGATGACCCTTTAAATATTTTTATAGGAAATCCGGGGTTGAAACCGTCTTTTAAGCACAATTTCAATTTGAACTTTAGAGATTACGCAATGATTGAGGATAGGACTATATTATTTAATGCTCGCTATTCTTTGGAGAATAATTCCATTGCACCTAAAGTCACTACCGATCTTGCAGGGAAAAGTACCTATGAGTATACAAATCATGATAACTTTCGCCCTGCATCTTTTGATTTTTATCTAATTTATTCATTTAAATTTCTACCGGCTGATATTCGCATAAACAGTGATATTGGATACTCACATAGCAAAACGGCTAACTACGTGAATGGCATATTAAATGAAAACAATGTGCAGCGAGCGAACGCATCTGTTCGTTTAACAAAGAGAAAAGTTGAGAAGTTTGATTTAACGGTTTTGTTCAATGCAAAGAGCAATATTATCAAGACTTCTTTAGATAATAATTTAGATGCGACGTATTGGTCGTATATGATTGTTCCGGATTTTATATTCTACCCAAATGATGAATATGAAATTTGCCTAGATGCTTCATATGATTATCAACAGCCAATAAGCTTTTTGAGTGATGAACTACAGCGATTCATAATTAATTTAAAGATTGGGAAGAATTTCCTAAAAGATAGAAGTCTGGTATTACAGGCCTCCGCAAATGATTTACTAAACCAGAGCAAGGGATTCACTAGATTTGTAAACAATAATATGATTGTAGAAAATACTTACACAACTATTGGAAGGAACGTAACATTAGCTTTAATATGGGATCTAAACAGAATGGGTAAGTAACACTATAAAGGAAAATAATATGAGACATCATTTCGGTATCTTACTACTATCGATAACAATGCTAGGCCTGTTAAAAAAGGCAGATGCGCAGAATCCATCATTCTCTAATGAGGGCATAATCCTTTTTGAAAAAAGGGTACATAATCATGCTCAGTTCGGTCAAATGTTTGATCTCAACAAGCCACAAGGGAAAAGGCTGTACGATAACTTTATCAATTCAACAAGTCAATTTGAGCTTTTTGATTTCACATTAGAATATTCAGATTCTCAAACCCTTTATAAAAGAATTGGAGACCATCAGGAAAGTAGAAATATAGTAAGTGAGTTAACGGCTAGAAATTCTGTATTCTCAGATTTTGACAGTGGAGAAACATTAACGAGAATGACTATTTTTTCTAAAAACATGCTTGTTAAAAATCAGGTTTCTATAATTAAATGGAGGATGACAGATGAAACAAGAGAAATTGCGGGATACGAGTGTAGAAGGGCGAATGGCTTAACTCCAGACTCCATTTATGTCGTGGCTTTTTACACCCTTGATATCGAAACAATGGGAGGGCCTGAGCATTTTAATGGCCTGCCGGGGATGATACTTGGCATAGCTTTACCGCATGACCACGTCAGCTGGTTTGCCAAGCAAATCTACCAAAGGTCGACCTCTGGTCCAATTGATCATGAAATGGACGGTGAGGTGATAAAAAAGGAAGATATACCACCATTAATAAAAAAGATAGTAGTTCCAAAAATAAAAATAAACGAACAAGTATTTGATAGAATTATGTATTAACCATTTTATGATGTGTAATACCGAGACAAGAGGTGATGATCAACTCATTAAGGGCGTTATTAATGGAGATATAACATTATTTTCATCACTTATTGATAGATATGATTCTTATGTGTTCCAGATAGTATTGAAAGTATTGCCAAATCGAGAATTAGCGGAAGAAGTGACACAGGATGTTTTTCTAAAGGTATATAAAAATATTCATCGATTTGAATTTAAATCTAAATTTAGTACCTGGTTATACCGGGTTGCATATACTACTGCAATTTCAGCCAATAGAAAGAAATCAAAATTGCTATTGGTAGATAATTTTGAGCAAGTCTATTCTAACACTGTTTATAATTTAGATTGGAATAATGATGGTGGAGAAATATCAGAGTTGAGAGCTATTTTTAGAAAGGCTATTACTGAGCTGTCTGAGTTAGATGGTTTGGTGATTTCCTTATACTACATTAATGAACAGTCTGTTGATGATATCTGTTTAATTTTAAACATAAAAAAAAGTGCGGTAAAAACTCGGCTCCATCGAGCTAGAATTAAGTTAAAGAAACTCTTGACTATAAAAACTATGAAATGATGCCCAACGACGAAAAATTTGACGAGAGAACTTTATGGGAATTCATCGATGATGCGTTACCTAAGGGGAAAAAGGAAAAAATTCTGGAGATCTGTGTAAAGGACAAGGCTATGTATCAGAAAGTTCGCGCTTTACAAGAAGAGAATGATGCGCTTAAGCTTGTAATGGGGCAAACTTTGCCTCCTTCGCCACGGATGACATCCAAAATTATGACGGAGATATATAAGTGGGAGGAAAAAAAACAACTCGGTGGCACCTCGGACAGATTTATCTTGATACTTTTGGGAATGCTTTCAATATGTTTAATAGCTCCTACATTCTTGTATTTCCTAAATAGGCCTAATAATGCTAATCACGAGATATTAATAGTTCCGACAAGTGACGTAGTCGGTATGGTGTTAATTATTCTAATATGTGCTGTCTCCCTCATCGTTTCTTATTCCATAAGTATGCGTTATATATTTTAACATTTCCTCCCTACGAACTACATATTTGATTGCTCAATAATATTTATAGTTCTGCGGGAATAGGTTCTTTATATTTTTGATGATTGATTAACAGTAAATAAAAGCAATCGATTGCTTTTATTTTTTTGTTCTTTTATATTCTCAAAATATCTACTTTAGTCTAACAATGAAATCAACACTAATTTAAAACTTATAATTCCTCAAAATGAAAAATTTAACCTTATTAGACTATATATCTATATCTTTTATAATAGTAAGTGTACTTATATTTTTTATGTCAGATAATAAACCCATATATTTATTATCTATAGCGTTTATAAATATACCTATTTTTATAAACAAGAAAGTAAATGAAAATTTATATAAAGTAATTCAAATAGTATGTTCAATTATTGCTGTTGTAATAATAGGATATGGGCTTTATATTACGAATAATTAAAAATTGGTGGTACATGAAAATTGTGCCACCTCTTAATTAAACAGTTGTATGCTGGTATACGCCCGATGAAGTACAGGTCTGTTATTTTCTCTATGATTTATTGAAATTCTGTGGGTAAAGATTTTTCAGATCTTTGTGGTTTATGGAC
>CAYXZE010000160.1:0-6028 GCA_964469395.1 uncultured Luteolibacter sp. | reverse complement strand
GGCGTGATCGACATGATAGAACAAATGCATGACGTGCCAGCCTTCCCGGGGCACGAGTGGAGTGACTTCTTGACTGGATTTCATATCGGTAAAATCAGCGGCGTTCGGTGGAAATGTTCATTTCAAAAAGCTTCACGAATGCCGAAACCGGGGAATCCTCCAGCGGAGCCTCCAGAACCTCGATGGTCCACGGCTTGTTCTGGCCGGTGTGATAGGCGGCGTGCATCCCGAGATCGTCGAAGCCGGCGGTGGCGGCCACCTGGAGCTTGTCGCCGGGCTGGATGGCGCGGGTCACCGGGTCGCCGATCAGTTCGCCCTCGCTGTTGCGGAAGAAAATGCGGATCGCCGCAGGACCGCCGCTGGAGACGAGATCCACCACGGGCAGGAGCCGGGTGCCGCGGCGGAAGACATCACCTTCCCCGGGAGCCCGCCAATGGCTGTCGGCGGACTGGATGGACAGGTATTTCCCCTTGACCGGGAAATCATTCGCCCTCACCCGGCTGGATTCGGTCGGCAGGCGGCCGATGGTGAAGAAAAAAACCGCGATGCCGCCAAACACCAGCATGCCAACCAAGGCGATGAGTCCGAGGCCTTCGATCTTGGAAAGACTCCACCGCGAACGAGGCGGGGCCGACTCGGGATTTTCCCGGGAAGGCGGCGAAAATTGATCCTCCTCTTGTTCATCCGGCTCCCGCTCGCGCGGAGTGACCGGCCCGGAAATCGGTTTGGCGGCCGGAAACGGCGCGGGGGCGGGATTGGCCTGCCCGATCTCGATTTTCTGGAAAGCCATCGGCGGCAAGGCGTCCGGTTCGAGTTCGTCCCATTGCTCCAGTGTGGCGAAATTGCTGCCGGACTTCGGCGAATTGACCGGGCCTCCCGTGTGGAGGGGCCGGGGGGTGGGCTTGCCGACATCGAGCTTGATCTGGTCCCCTGCGGCCCCGGCCTGCGGCGCGGCGTCATCGCGGAGCTGGATCCGCGGCATTTTCTCGATATTCCGGGGAGCCGGAAACGTGGACTGGCCGGGCTTGAGGGGGGCGGCAGAATGCTCGTCCGCCTCCGGCCCGCTGCCATCGATGGACCACAAATCCACCTCGGTCGTGTCCTTGGCAAGATTGCCCATATTCGGGCGATGCCGCGGCGGAAGGGCGGATCCCTCGGCGGAGGAAGGTGGATCGGTAGTCATGATTTGGCGGCTCCGGAGGTTTTAAGGCGGGGACTTCGACTTGGCCAGTGCGAAAGCCAAATCCGAAGTTCCCGAAAAATCCAGTTGCATCGCGAGCCGCGTGAAGGCATCGAAGGAATGTAAATCCTTTCATCATCCATGGCTGACCGCGAAGACAAGAATGTGGAAAACGTAACTGGCAAGTTCTATGTGGACAGCCAGTGCATCGACTGTGACCTCTGCCGCGAGACCGCGCCGAACAATTTCACCCGTGCGGATGACGAAGGTTACTCTTACGTCTTCAAGCAGCCTGAAAACGCCGAGGAACTCGCCCAATCCCGCGAAGCCATGGAAGGCTGCCCGGTCGAGGCGATCGGCGAGGATGGCGAGGGTTGATCGCCCGGGAGCCATGAAAACACCGCCGCGCCCCGACAAAATCCGGGAGGAAATCCTGCGGGAATGGCGCGGTGCGGATGAACCGGACGATCTGAACGCCGGGATCCATCTCGCTGAAAAATTCGTGGCCGCCATCCTGCGCGCCGCCGGTGCCGAGGACGGACTGCACGAAGACCAGGTCCGCGCCGTGTGGAAGGAACTCGCCGGAGACTTCATTTCCCGCCACGCCGAGCCGCTCTCCGTGAAAAACGGCCACCTCGTCCTGCGCGTCACCCAGCCCGCCCTGCGCTTTCAATTGGAGCAAATGAAACCGATGCTCTTCACCCGCATCCGCGAGCAACTCGGCGAGGGCCGGATCAAATCCATTAAATTCCAACTCGGATGATTTCCGCTTTTAGATTTACCTTCGCGCCTTCGCGGTGAATTCCAAATTTCCCATTTCCCATGTTTCGCAACCTCATCTTCGATTGGTCCGGCACCCTGGTGGACGATCTCGGCCCGGTCATCGAGGCGACGAACGCGGTGCTGGAAAAATACGACATCGCCGCGCTCGACCGCGAAGGATTCCGCCGCGCGTTCCGGTTGCCATACCGGGAATTTTACGCCGAACTGCTGCCGGGCATCCCGCTGGAGGAACTCGAAGCCCATTTCCGCCCCGCGTTCGACAACGCCCTCGCGCCCGTCACCGTCCTGCCCTTCGCCCGTGAAAAGCTCGAATGGTGCGCCGCCCTCGGCATCCGCGTCTTCGTCCTCACCTCCATGGACACGCTCGCCTTCGAGCGCCAGATGGATGAGTTCGGCCTGCGCCACCATTTCGAGGCCACCTATTCCGGAGTGCTCGACAAGCGGGAAATCATCCACCGCATCCTCGAAACCCACGCTCTCAATCCCGCCGAGACCGCCTTCGTCGGCGATATGACGCACGACGTGGAAACCGCCCGCCACGGCGGCATTTCCTCCATCGCCGTGCTCACCGGCTACAACCACGCGGAAATCCTCGCCGCCGTCCGCCCGGATCTAACCGTTCCGGATCTGGGCGTCCTGCGCGGCCTGCTCGACCGCCGCCGCCGCGTTTCCCGGCCCATCGCCACCGTTGGCGCGTTGATTCACGACGGAGCCGGCCGCGTCCTGATGGTCCGCACCCACAAATGGGGCCACCGCTGGGGCATCCCCGGCGGGAAAATCGAACGCGGAGAATCCTCCGCCGACGCCCTGCGCCGCGAGATCCGCGAGGAAACCGGACTTGAACTGCAAGACATCGGGTTCGCGCTGGTTCAGGACTGCATCGACTCGCCCGAGTTCATGCGCCCCGAACATTTCCTGCTCCTCAACTACGTCGCCCGCGCCACCGGCACCGCCGTCACGCTGAATGACGAGGCCGAGGAATTCCGCTGGCTCCCCCCCGCCGACGCCCTCGCCCTCGATCTCAACCAACCGACGCGCTTCCTCCTCAACGAAGCCCTCGAAAAAGGCCTCCTCCCCGTCTGAATTTCCTCTCTCCCACTTCGACGTTTAACGTTAAGCGTTCGATGTTCGACGTTTCAATCTTCCCCATGCACGACACCATCGAGATCCGCCGCCTGCGCGTCAGCACCCACATCGGCGTGCCCGACGAGGAGCGCGCCGCGCCCCAAACGCTGCTCGTCACCATCCGCATGACCCCCTCCCGGGGCTTCGACGGTCTGGCCGATGAGATTTCCCGGACCATCGACTATTACGCCGTCTCCCGGGAAATCGAAACCCTCGCCGCCGCCCGCCCGCGCCGCCTCATCGAGACGCTTGCCACCGACATCGCGGATCATTTGTTAGGAAATCACCCGCTCCGGCACGTCGCCATTTCCATCGAAAAACACATACTCCCGAACACCGAGTGTGTGGCGGTGCATTTGGAACGCGACCGCTTGTCTTGACCCGCCCCGCCTCCGCGTGCACTCTGCGCCGCAAAATGAAATCAAACTTTCTCAATCATCTGCCGTTTCTCGCCATGGCGGGCCTGGCCCTGAACTCTTGCGACTTCGGCCGCCCGCCGGGTTCGGACTACCTCGCCGGAGTCGGTGGCCCGATCCACCGGCAAACTTCCGGCGGCCCGCACCATCCGGCCCCGGCGATCCCGGATGACGTTTCCTACTGGGATGGCGACGCCGCCCAAGGCAGCCCGCTCATCAAAATCAACCGCAGCCAGCAAAAAGCGTTTTTCTACAAAGGCGGCACGCTGGTCGGCATTTCCCGGATCTCCAGCGGCAGCGAAGACCACGGCACTCCCGCCGGAAAATACAAGATCACTCAAAAGAGCAAGGACCACGTTTCCTCGCTCTATGGCGTCTTCAAGGACAAGGCGACCGGCCGGACGACCAATGACAATGTCGATATCCGGGTGGACAAGCCAAAGCCCGGCGAAGTCTTCTACAACGCGCCGATGCCCAACTTCATGCGCATCAATGGCGGCATCGGCATGCACACCGGATATCTTCCCGGCTACGCGGCGTCCCACGGCTGCATCCGCATGCCGCACCACATGTCCGAGCATTTCTTTGAAAACGTCCAGATCGGCACACCCGTGATCGTCGAGTGAGCGGCATCCCTTCCATCCTTCCGGCTCCGGAACAGACTTGGGAAGTGACTCCGGAGGCGGTGGCGGAATGGGTCCGCCTGCCGCGCGAGCAACGCCCGAGACTGATCGACTGCCGGGAAGAAGACGAGCTGGCGATCTGCCGGATCGCGGGCAACGAGTGGTTTCCGCTGGATTCCTTTCCCTTCGCCGGGGAAAAACTCACCGCCGATGCCGCGCGCGGCGTGGTCGTTTATTGCCATCACGGCATGCGCTCCCTGCGGGCAGCCGCGTTTTTACGGGCGAATGGCGTGGAAAAAGCGTTTTCCATGAAAGGCGGGATCGACGCCTGGTCCGCGCTCATTGAGCCGGAGATGGCGCGGTATTGAGGATTTTGTAACCGCGGATTTTGCGGATCAAAACGATAAGCCTCCCGAGTAACACTTTTGTAATGCGTTGACGCTGAAGAGGGGAATTGAACCACAGATTTCGCAGATTTACACAGATAAGAGGGTTTTGAATCCCGTGTTACTCTGCCTTCCACACCCGGCGCGGCGCGGGTTCTGGTGCTAGAAGGGAAGATGACTAACCACGGAATACACGGAAAAAGAGAAGATGATGGGGTATGGGGAACTCACCTTTTGAGTGAAAGCAGCCTCATTTGTGACTCTTTTATTTTCCGTGTATTCCGAGTATTCCGTGGTTCTCATTTCTGAATTTAGGGTTAATCCGCGAGGGCCAACCCGATTCGTTTAACAGATTGCCAAACCACATCACAATGGATATCCAAAGGTCATGAGTTGTTTTGTCCGAGGGCTGGCTGGCTGTCTGATTGCTCCCATCACGTCGGCGGTATCAGGCCCGATCATTTATCTCGGGCTATGGGTATATACGAGTTGGACCGGGAGTCCGGATGCCAGTTCTTGGGATTGGAGCGAGCCGATCAATTTTTATCGAGGAGTGGCGGTTATTTGTCTTCCCGCACTGTTGATCACCTATATGGTTTTCCATTTCTTCCTGCGGCCGCAAATTGCGGGGCACTACAAGAATCCCCGCAGGACTCTTGCCTTGGCAGGTGGAGGCGGGCTAGTGTGCATTTTTCTTGTGGCGATGGTAGCGGTCAGCCTCACGTATTCCGATGACCGATGGGTGAGCGCCGAATTTCTGAGGCGGTTTCTGAGGAACCCTCCGGGAGTTCTGTTGACTCTAAGCATCCTTGTCATTTCGTCACTGGTGCTCGGATTTCTGGCCGGGGTGTTCCTGCCGAAAAATCATCTGCAAGCGGAGCCTGATCGATCTCCAAGCCCCTTCGGAAGAAGGCTCTTCGTGTCGTGTTTGACTCTCATGGTTCTGTTGTGCGCCATGTGGGCTCCGATGTTCTATCTCTGGAAGCGCTCGTCTGACCGTTTGGGCTGCATCATGAATATCCGTAACGTCCAGCTGGCGATGCGCAGCTATCAGGGAATGAATAACTCAGAGCCGGCCCCCAAGGATATGCTGGTAGGGCCAGGCCGGTTTATGGAATCGGAACCCGTATGCCCTAGGGGAGGGAAATACACGTGGGCCCAGGTTGGGTGGCATGTGGGAGAGCTTATGCTGCATTGTTCGTGCAAGGACCACATCCCAGACGACTTCCGGGATTGGTGACTTTGCCCGGCAACCGAGCGTGGTCCTGTAAAGCCAGTGGAATGGTGGCATTGTTCACGGACTAACATGGATGCGGCGGGCGGATTCCGCGGCTCCCTGAGCGGGCGGCGATGCCGCGTCAAGGAGGGGCGATATCCGATCGCCCCGTCCATGGGACGCCAATGAAAAGCGTCTTGCTCGGCTCATTGGCTTTTCCATGGACACGGCGGACGGAATGCCTGGCGAGCGATAGCGAGCATTTATTCAATCGCGAAGCGCATCCCGCATGACCGAAG
>CAYXZE010000159.1:0-6043 GCA_964469395.1 uncultured Luteolibacter sp. | reverse complement strand
GCACGATTCTCGGCACCTCGCGCGGGCCGGTGGACATCGGCAGGGCCGTGGACAACCTGATCGCCCGCGGGATAAACATCCTCTTCACCGTCGGCGGGGACGGCACGCAGCGCGGGGCGAACGAACTCTATCAGGAAGCGCGCGGGCGCGGGCACGCGCTCGCGGTGGTCGGCGTGCCGAAGACCATCGACAACGACGTGGGCTTCGTCTCGCGCACGTTTGGTTTCAATAGCGCGGTCGAGGAAGCGGCGCGCGTGCTTGATTGCGCGCACACCGAGGCCCGCAGTGTGGCGGGCGGAATCGGGCTGGTGAAACTCATGGGCCGCCACGCGGGATTCGTCACGGCGGGTGCCACGGTCGCGAGCCAGGACGTGAACTTCGCGCTCATCCCGGAAGTGCCGTTCGCGCTCGACTCCTTTCTCGCCACCTTGAAGCAACGGATGCTCGCGAAATCGCACGCCGTCATCGCCGTGGCGGAAGGCGCGGGGCAGGACCTGCTCGCCGCGGACGCCGGCGCGCGCGACGCCTCCGGCAACGCGAAGCTGGCGGACATCGGCCCGTTCCTGCGCGGAAAGATCGAGGAGTTTTTCAAGGCCGAGGGCATCCCGATCATCGTGCGCTACTTCGACCCGAGCTATCAGGTCCGCAGCCGCCCGACGAACAGTGAGGACGCGCTGCTCTGCGATCTCTTCGCGCGTCACGCCGTCCATGCCGCGATGGCCGGGAAAACGGGCGTGGTCATCGGTCTTTTGCACGAGCGGTTCATCCACGTCCCCATCGAGCTCCTCGCGGCGCACACCAAGCGCCTCGATCCCGCCAGCGGCTGGTGGCGCTCGGTCCTCGCCGCGACGGGGCAGCCGGAGCGGTTCGCCTGATTTCCCCGGCCATGACCATCGTGAAAATCCTCTTCGAGGACATCGCCCCGGCCTTTTTCTGAAATTGAATGAACGGAAAGGAAGTCAGCCTCAACCGCCAGATTTTCCGCCGCCTGCTGCGGTCGGTGGGCATGTTCCTGAAATCATCCTCCGGCGGGAAAGCCCGCTGGCTGCTCGGCTGCCTGCTCTTGCTGATGTTCTGCATCAACGGCATGAACGTGGCGAACAGCTATGTCGGGCGCTATTTCATGTCCGCCATCGAAAGCCGCCAGATGGGCGGCTTCATCCACTACGCGTGGCTGTATGTGGCGGTCTTCGCGGCATCGACGCTCGTCGGGGTGCTCTTCCGTTTCACCGAGGAGCGTCTCGGCCTGCTGTGGCGGGACTGGCTGACCCGCCGCATCACCGGCGCCTACATCGACAACCGGATCTATCTGAATCTAACCGGCGAGGACGCGGTCACCAATCCGGACCAGCGCATGACGGAGGATGTGCGCCAGCTCACGACCACCACCCTTTCGTTCCTGCTGATGATCCTGAACGGCTCGCTGGCGGCGATCTCGTTTTCGGGCGTCTTGTGGACCATCAGCCCGGTCCTGTTCATGACGGCCGTTCTCTATGCCGCGGCGGGTTCCGCCCTCACCATCTGGCTCGGCCGCCCGCTCATGAGACTCAACTACCGCCAGGCGGATTGTGAGGCGGACTACCGCGCGGAACTCATCCAGACCCGCAAGAACGCGGACGGCATCGCGCTGGCCGGGAAGGACGCGGACATCCGCGACCGGCTGATGGAGCGCATCGACGGAGTCGTGGGAAATCTCCGGCGGATCATTTCCGTGAACCGGAACGTGAGTTTTTTCACCACCGGATACAATTACATGATCCAGTTGATTCCGGCGCTGCTCGTCGCCCCGCTCTTCATTCAAGGGAAAGTCGAGTTCGGCGTGATCGGCCAGTCCACGATGGCCTTCGCCACCTTGCTGGGAGCCTTGTCGCTGGTAATCACGCAGTTCCAGGCCATTTCCAGCTATGCCTCGGTCGTTTCAAGGCTCGGGGAGTTCATCGACGCCACCGAGAAACTCTCCGCCCGGAGAGCCAGCGCGCACATCGGGATCACCCACGGCGCGGAGCATGTCGCGATCAAGGACCTCACGCTGTTAGACCCGGGGAACGACTCGCCCGTGCTGATCCGGAATCTGGATCTCCGATTCGAACCCGGCAGGAAAATGGTCGTTTGCGGCCCCAACCGCGCGGCGAGAACCGCCCTTTTCCGCGCAATCGCCGGGCTGCATGAAAAAGGTTCGGGGACCATCATCCGCCCCGCCCCTGCCGAAGTGGCGTTCGTTCCCGAGCACCCCTATCTTCCCCCGGTCACGCTGCGGGATATTTTCACACCGGACCATCCGTCCGGTGAAATCACGGACGAGCGGATCCACGGAATCCTGAATGATCTCGGCCTCGCATCTCTAACCAAACATGCCGGGGGACTCGACGCGCCCCAGCACTGGGAGGACTTCCTCTCGTTCCACGAAAAGAAACTCGTGGCGCTGGGCCAAGTGCTTCTGGCCAGGCCCCGCTATGCCTTTCTCATGGGACTCTCCGCCCTGGACGAAACCGTCAGGCAGCGGGCTCTGGATCAAATGGCGGCCAACGGCATCACCTGCGTGACGTTCGGAACCCGGCGGCCCGACACCACCCATCAGGGCGGGTGTCTTGAAATTCGTGACGACGGTTCCTGGGACTTGCGGGATTCCTGACAAGTCGCGAGATTCCATACAGGTCGTTTTCATTTCCACCAACAACTCCCGACAACCCATGAGCCAACCTTCCGTTTCCTCACTCTTCGATGATCCAGACATGTGGCAGGTCATTGCCTCCGGCCAGGCTCAAGGAAAACTTTCGCGCGCAACCGCCGCCGACGGAAGCGCCGGGCTACAACTTGACTACGATTTCCATGGCGGCGGCGGCTTCGTGGTGATCCGGCGGGTCGTTCATTTCACCATGCCCGAGACCTTTGAAATCGGCTTCCGGATGCGTGGCGAAGGTCCGCCCAATCACTTTGAATTCAAGGTCGCCGATCCGGGCGGCAACAACGTCTGGCGCAATCTCAGCCAGGATTTCAAACTGCCGGAATCATGGACCGAATACCGGTTCAACGAGCGCAACCTGCCCTTCGCCTGGGGCCCCGCGGGCGGCGGACCACCCTCCCGGATCGAAGCCGTCGAGTTCGTCATCGCCGCGGGTCCCGGCGGAAAAGGCACGCTCCAGCTCTCGCTCCCCACGTTCGAGGACCAGACGCTGCGCTCGCCGCACCTCATCCGTGCCTCCAGCGAACAGGCGGACTGCCCGGCAGAGGCCGTTTTCGCCGTCGGTTCCCCCACGCCATGGAAAGCGACCGCTGACGATGCGGCACCGTGGTGGATGGTCGATTTCGGGCGGTCGCTGCGCTTTGGCGGACTGGTCATCCAGTGGCCGGAAAACCTGCCGCCGCGCGCGTTTGTCGTGGAGGCCTCCGGCGATGAAGCGGCATGGACGGAAATCTATCGGACAGAATCATCGGGCGGGCTGAAGAGCCATCTTGCCACGCCGGGTGCCGAGGCGCGGCGGTTGCGGATCACCTTCGCCAACGCCGCATGCGCGGCCATGAACTCCCTGACGATCCGCCCGGACGCATACAGCCGCACGCCGAACGAATTCATCCACAACATCGCCGCGGATTTCCCGCGAGGATGGTTCCCCCGCTACTGGCTGCGCGAGCAATCCTACTGGACGCCCGTCGGCAGCCCCGGCGGAAAGCGCCGCGCGCTGATCAACGAGGAAGGCATGGTCGAGGTGGACGAAGCTGGATTTTCGTTAGAGCCGTTCATTCTCAGCGGCACCAAGGGAATCACCTGGGCCGACGTGGAAACCACCGGCAGCCTCGCGGAAGGCGGACTTCCCGTGCCGTCGGTCACTTGGAAAACCGAAGACTTGCGATTGGAAATCCTGCCGTGGGTGGATGGCGGGGACGGCGCACTCACGCTGCACGTCACCTATCGCCTGGAATGCCTCAAGCCCGCCGCAGACACGCGCCTGGTCATCGCGGCGCGCCCGTTTCAAGTGAATCCGCCCTGGCAGGAATTCCGCAACCTCGGCGGAGTCAGCCCGATCTATCAGATCACCACCCGCGAGAACGGCATGACCGTCGGAGACCGCGAGCTTTCCGTCACACCCGCCGCCGATGCCGGCGGAGCCACCGTGTTTGAAGAAGGCGGAGTGCTGACCATCCTCGCCAGCGGGATCATTCCGCCCCACGCCAGCGCTTCCAACGAAGCCGGCCGGACTTCCGCGGCCATGGCATGGGACCTCCCACCCGGAGAAACCCGGCTCGAAGTCACGATCTCGATGCCATATTTTCAAACCTCCGCCACTCATGAGGAAAACAAGGAAAACGCGCGAGCCAGCGCGCTCGCCGCCTGGCAGGAGACGCTTCACCGGGTAAAATGGCAGGTGCCGCAGTGCGCCGCCGCGGCCTTCGATTGCTTCCGCACCGCCGCCGGGCACATCCTCATCAACCGCGACGGACCCGCCATCCAGCCCGGCCCCCGCCGCTACACCCGCTCCTGGGTCCGCGACTGCGTGATCATGGGCGCCGCACTGGCCAAGGCCGGCCTGCCCGGAGCGCTGCGCGAATTTCTAACATGGTATGCGCGGTTCCAGCGGGAGGACGGCTTCGTGCCCTGCGTGGTGGACCGCGACGGCATCGACTGGCTGGTCGAGCACGACAGCCACGGCCAGTTTCTCTGGGGAATCCGCGAGGTCATCCGGGAAAATCCCGACCCGGCCTTCCTCACCCAAATGATCCCCCATGTCACCAAGGCGGCCGATTTCCTCATCACCTTGCGGCAGGAGCGCATGACCCCGGAATACACCGGCGGCGAGCGCGCCTGCTTCTACGGACTGCTGCCGGAATCCGCCAGCCACGAAGGCTATCTCGCCCACCCGGTGCATTCCTATTGGGACGATTTCTGGGGAGTTCGCGGACTTGAAGCCGCGGCGGATCTCGCCGCCCGATCCGGCCTGACAGACGCCGCCACCCGCTGGAGAACCGCGGCGGCGAGCTTCCAGATCGACTTGCTGAAATCCATCAACCTGGTCATTTCCGACAAGAAACTCGCCTACGTTCCCGGCTCGGTCGAGTGGGCGGACTTCGACCCCACCGCCACCTCCAACGCCATCGCCCAGCTCGACTTCGCAGACGTCCTGCCGGACACCGCGCTGCACGCCATGCTGGAAACCTATCTCGACGGGTTCCGGCGCAAGCACCGCGGCGAAATGGAGTGGAAAAATTACACCGCCTACGAAATCCGCATCATCGGCGCCTTCGTGCGCCTTGGCAAACGGGACGAAGCGAACGAACTCCTGCGGTTTTTCCTCTCCGACCGCCGCCCGCTCGAATGGAACCAATGGCCGGAAATCACCTGGCGGAGTCAGCGCTCGCCCGGCCACCTTGGCGACGTGCCGCACACCTGGATCGCCGCGGAATACCTGCTCGCTCTCGCCTCCATGGTCGCCAGCGAACGCGAGGCGACCGACTCGCTGGTCCTCGCCTCCGGCATGCCATGGCCATGGATCTCCGAAGATGGCGGCTTCGCGGTGAAGGGACTCCGCACCCGCTACGGCGCGCTGGATTTCAGCATCCGGGCGAGCGGCGAGGATTCGATCCATGTGGAAATCGGCAGCTCCATCACCCTGCCACCGGACGGTCTCACCATCGTCCCGCCGCTGCCCGCGGGCAAGCGGATCGCCGCGGTCGGCGGCCAGAGCGCCCCCCATACCGCCATCGATCCGGCAGGGCAGTCCGTCACCGTGCCCCGCCTGCCCTTTGCGGCGGATCTCCATCTCCAGCACGACAACAGGGACACCTAACATCCACCTCCCAAATCAAAATTCAAAAATCCACAATCATCAATCATCAATCGTCAATCAATCACGCCCCTTGGCCCTCCCCCGCGCCGACCGGATATACTCACCCGGAATCGGGATTTCCCTTGCCACATCAAGGATTCCTGGCCCAAGCTACCCAAAGCAGCCATCTTGGATATCACTCCCTGACATGCTACGAACAAAATCTGTTAGGCAGAACAATATGAAAATACGAACGAAGGTCTTAGCATCCATCTTCATCG
>CAYXZE010000158.1:3875-6044 GCA_964469395.1 uncultured Luteolibacter sp. | reverse complement strand
GTCACCGAAGGCGACGTCGTGAAACGCGGCGATCAAATCACCGAAGGCCCCGTGTCGCCGGAAGATTTGCTCGAAGCCTGCGGAGTTCAAGAGCTCCAAACGTATCTCATTAACGAGGTGCAATCCATTTACCGCGGCCAGGGCGTGGAAATCAATGACAAGCATATTGAAGTCATTGTTCGTCAAATGCTCCGCAAGGTGAAAATCACTGAACCGGGCGACGCCGATCAATACCTCTGGGGTGACCAGGTTGACCGCTCGAACTTCAAGCGCATCAACGCCGAAATCATCGCCAACGGTGGCAAGCCCGCCGAAGGCGAGCCGGTTCTCCTCGGCATCACCAAGGCCTCGCTGGAGACCGACTCGTTCATCTCCGCCGCTTCCTTCCAGGACACCACCCGGGTCCTCACCGAAGCCGCGACCCTCGGTCGCGTCGATTACCTCAGCGGATTCAAGGAAAACGTCATCATGGGTCACCTGATCCCCGCCGGCACCGGATTCTATCACCACCGCGAGGCGGAGTTCGAATTCACTGTCGAAGAAGCGGAGCCCACCATCGCGGATAGGGAATCTTTCGAGAACGAAGATTACAAGCTGGAGGCGTCCCCTGATATTCCAGTTCAAAGAACAGTCACGCCAACCCGTGAGGCTGAAATCGCTATTTCAATATCTACCTTAGAATTGCCCGAGCCTGTAGTGATGTTCAAGAAAGTATCTCTTGAGGAGACTATTGAAAGGCTTATATCCAAAGGCGATTCCTTGGGAGATAAATTGCAACAACTCCTGAGCCAAGAGAGGTTGCTCACAAAAAAAATCGTTGACAGTAAACCGTCATTCCAATCTGCGACTGCCCCATCAATTGGAGATGTTAAGGATTTCGACCAAATCTGAGAACCAACGGAAGCGTCCCAAAATCCTCCCTCTATTCATCCGTCGCCGATCATGCTTAACGCCCGGATTTCCAACTCCCGCCCAACTCCCTCCCGTAAGCTCGCCTGCACCGGTTTCAAGTTCGTGGAAGTCGGCTTTGTTGTTCGGATGCCGCTCACTTCCTCACCCCCTGAAAGGCGAGGAAGCTCGTGAAGATGCCCAGCGCGGCGCGGATGCCGTAGGTCGTGGTTGTGCTGAGGTCATTGAGCAGATTGAGGATGGGTGTTTCCAGCCGGAACTGCCGGGGGAATAGCATGGCGAGGAAGAACAGTGGGAAGCCGATGATCGCGAATCCGATTTGGATGGCATCATTCGATTTAAGGAGTTTCGAATACGTCCACGCGCCAAACAGGCAAATGGGCACGCCGATCATGTAGGCGTAGGGAACGATGGCGTTGCCGATCATGAAAATGGCAAGGCCCATCCACCAGGGGAGATCGCAAAGATAACGGATGGGGCGCATGGGATTATTGGGGGACCTCGCGGACGGAGGTATCATTGCGGTCATTCCACTGGCGGACGATCCGGCGATGGAGCAAGCACGGCTCCGGAACGTCACGCTCAAGAAGGTCGTTGGCAGTCGCGAAATCCCCCAGTTGCCGCCGCATCTCCGCGATGAGCAGCCGCTCATCCGGATTGTCTGAAGACATGCAAGAAATCAGCTCAAGCACCTTTTCCCGGAAATCCGGGGGTCTGTCCGAATTCAGTTCGCCCCGTCTGCAAGGATCGTTGGCGGCCCACCAAAACCGCAGAAGGAGGTAGAATTTCTTTTTAGGAGTGTCACCCCATCCGTCATTCAGGGCTCGTCGGTAGTCGTCCAGCCCCGGATCAATCGCAAATGGGATCCCGGCGTATTTCCGTTTCGGATAGGCGGGGCGCTCCCTGCCAACCTCCCTGCATTTATCGATCCAAAAGATCTCGCCGGTGCCAGGGTGAACCCGCAATAAAGGATTGTCCGGCCAGTCCGGAGCTTCTCGTTTGCCATCGGTCCAATATTTTGCGCCGCAGGTGTTTCCCGAGGCCATCGTGGCGATTTTGACGGGCTTGCCGAAAAGGCGGATTCTGAGAATACGATTTGAACCGGGAGTCATGGATCTGCTAGATGCGAATGCGTTTGCATGGGGGGTGCCTTGCGTCGATGCCGATGAAGTGAGCGAAGATTGTTCTTTGGCTTTTTCATTTGCATTTCGGCCTCATGGCCAGTTTGCGACGGTCACAGACTCGCCGCTACAAGAAGGG
>CAYXZE010000158.1:0-3775 GCA_964469395.1 uncultured Luteolibacter sp. | reverse complement strand
CGTGGAGCCGGTGGCGGTGTTGACGATGCGGACGGAGTTGCGTTCGAGTTTTGCTGCATAAGCCATGTCCTCATGATCTCTTCAACGATTCCAACCGCAAGTGGGTGCCGCCGCGTTGTGTCATAGGGGAAATTCCGCTGCCGTCGCCACCGCCTCCGAGCGACTATGACACAAGCCTGGTGGGCGTCCCTTGTGGTTTCCTCATGGGCTGGCAGCATTCATGTCCCACACCAGAACCCTATGACCGCTCAATACAATGACAACATCCGCCACGCCGGAGAATTCTATGAACTGGTCGGCATTTCGGCCAAAAACTCGTCCAGAGAACTGTTCGATCCGGAGAAGTTCGGGATCAAGACCTACTCGAATACCACGGCCTGCTGGCGTGGGTATCTTGCGGGTTACGGCCTTCGCGACAATCGCCTGGTGCTTGAAGAACTGAGAATCAACGTGAAAGATCCCGAATGGGAGGAAGAACTCAAGCGACTCAGGGAACTCAAGGAGATCCGGCGCGCCCTGCCACCGAGCCGCAGGGGGCCCAAGCAGCAAGCGAGACCAAGGAAACCAGGGCCCTATGGCCCGGCGATCCACGGCGTCCTTCCACGTCCGTCATTCGCCTCAAGTTTCCATGCCGGATTCAGCGAGAACTATTCCAACATCGGCCTGCCGCTTCCATTCACCGGCGGCCTGCTCCTGGGGAAAGGTTTCATCCATAAACTTTACAGGCACATGGGATTCCACCCGGCATGGAAGTATGAAAAAGTCGTCGAACTCATTTTCGCCAAGGGCGTCCTCACCGCCACCCATGACCGCTCTGCCGAGATGGCGAATGTCCGGGAGGCGAATGCGGCGGCGGAAAAGCAAGCTGAGAGCCACTTCAACTCGCCGATAGAATTGATCGGATGGATTGAAAATTGTTTCGATCGCAGCTATTGAAACGTGACAGGAAACTCCATCTGATTTCTCCATTTCCATGAGCAAGACCGCCATTCTATCCGACGTCCACGGGAATCTGCCGGCGCTTGAGGCCGTGCTCGATGATGCGCGCCGCGCAGGAGCCGACCGGTTCGTGTGCCTCGGTGACATCGTCGGCTACGGTGCCTCGTCGGCGGAGTGCATCGACCGGATTCGCGGAGCCGGGGCGGAGTGCGTGACAGGCAATCATGACGTGGAGATCAAACGCGTCCGCATGATCGGTCGTGAGGGGATGCCTGCGGGTTGGGGAAAAAGCGGTTATGCTGCCGGGCTGGTCCATGCGGCGGAGACGCTTGGAGGCGAGCGCTCATCGTGGCTGGCGGATCTACCCTACACGCTGAAGATCCCGGGCGCGGTCGTGGCGCATGCGAACTATCACGAACCGGAATCGTTCGACTACATCACGGATTTAGATTCCGCAACGCCGACCCTCGACAAGCTTGGCCGGGAATCAGGTCTAACCGGATTTTTCGGGCACACGCATCTCCAGGAGATATTTCCCGATCCCGATCCCGATCCCGTTGGCGGTATCGAGTGGCAGGGCGGCATGCGCTTTTATATCCCGGCGGGCGTGCCGTGTGTCGTGATGGTTGGTTCTGCGGGGCAGCCACGGCATGCGAGTGATCGACGCGCGGCTTGGGTCCTTTGGGATGCGGAACAACGAATCGTGGAGTTTCGCAAAACGGATTATCCGCGGTTGCAGGCAGCCAGAGACATCAAGCGGGCGGGGCTTCCCTTGGAATCCGCGATGAAGTTATTGAACCGGGAAGAAGCGGCGTTTCTCTGAACCTCCGACCCGAGGACGGAAATCGATTTCGAAATGGGTTCGCAGCCCGTGAAAATCGCCGCGCGGGAGTCGAGTCCCTTGCAGCGGGCCGCATCTCAAGTGGCACAACCCGGGCGATTACTCGAAAACCGCCTTCAATTCCTCCGGCTCCAGCGTCCGCCAATCTCCTTCTTCAAGATCTTCCGGCATTTTCAATCCGCCGATGGAAATGCGTTTCAAATCGAGCACGTGATTCCCGGCGGCCGCGAACATTCTGCGGACTTGGTGGTAGCGGCCTTCGTGAAGAGTGACGAGCGCCTCCTTTTCACCCAGCACTTCCAGCTTGGCCGGCAGCAGCGGGCGGGTCTCGCTGTTGAGCACCAGGGTGCCGGAGGCGAAGAGCCCGCCCTCGTGGCCTTCCAGCGGGCGGTCGAGCTGGACCTGATAGACTTTCAGGCAGTTGGACTTGGGGTGGATGATCTTGTGGAGGAGCTTGCCGTCGTCGGTCATCAGGAGCAGGCCGGTGGTGTCCTTGTCGAGCCGGCCGATGGGATTCAGGCCGGGGTTGCGGTGGGCGAAGCGCTCGGGCAGCAGGTCGTAAATGGTCGCGCCGGGATCCTCGCTGCTGCATGTGTAGCCGTCCGGCTTGTTGAGCATGATGACGAGTGGCGCGGGCGGATCGAGTTCCTCGCCGCGGAATAGAATCCGGTCGTGGGGCGGGACCTCGTTCTCACCCAAGACATTGCCGGCATCGTCGGTGACGGCGCCGGAGCGGATCAGGCGCTGCACTTCCTTGCGGGAGCCGTAGCCGAGATTGGCGAGGAGTTTGACGAGTTTCATGAAGAAGGTTTAAGACGGAAGACTGGGAGATGGGAGATGGGAGATGGGAGATGGGAGATGGGAGATGGGAGATGGGAGATGAGAGATGAGAGATGAGAGATGGAAGATGTGTGAGGTCAGTCTCTCTGATCTTGTGTCTTGAAGACTTCTGTCTATTCATCTCTTTTCCGCGAAGAGAAGTTTGTAAACCTTGTCCTCGGTGATTTTGCGCCAGGCGAGACCGCTGGTTTCGAGAGCGGCTTCGTAGGGGAGTTGGCGGTTGGCGACCAGCAGCAATTTTCCCCCGCGTTTCAACGAGGCGGCGGCGACCTTGAGAAAGGCGCGGCCGAGATCGACATCAGTGGCTTGGCCGGTGTGGAACGGCGGGTTCATGATGATGGCATCATAGATTTCCGGCAGGCCGGTGGTGACGTCGTGCCAATGGAAATGAATCTCCGGGCCGTCTTCCAGAGCACACGGCGGCGAACTCAGCCTCGTCACTTCCAACCGATGGCGGTTGAGGTTCCTGCGGGCGCAGGCCAGGGCCCGCGCATCCGCCTCGAACAAGTCCAGTCGCTCGATGGACGGACAGCGCCGCAACGCCGCGTCTGATAGAAATCCCCAGCCCGCGCCGAGGTCGGCGACATGGCCGCGCAGGTGGGCGGGGAGGTGGTCGGCGAGAAGCTGCGAGCCGGGGTCGATGTGATCGCTGCTGAAAATCCCGGCCTCCACGGTGAAACCGGAGACTTCACGCGGTTCGCCGAGAGTCCGCCATTCGTTGAAAATCGCTTCATTCCACGTGCCGTCCTCGGTCGCATGAAAGGCGCGGCACTTGTGTTTTTGGATCGAGACGATGCTGCCCGTGGCCTTGGAGAGTTCCTTTTCAAATCGCCCCGCGCCGGCGGTGTTCGGCATGGAGACGACCAGTTTTCCGCCCGGCTCCAGGCGATCCCGCGCCAGCGCGAACCACGCCAGCGCCTCGTCGCGAGATTTTCCGGGCAGGACCATGACCAGCGGCCACTTTCCGTTAGGGATTCCGTCCGCGCGGGAAAACCCGGCCTTTTCCCAGGCGGTTGCCAACGGCTTCAAGGGTTGCCAGCCGGTCACTTCCGGCCAGGTCTTGAGCTCTTCATGCGGCTCCGCGCCGATGAACAGGGCCCGCGCGGGCACGGCGATCCCGTCATCCGCCGTGAAGGCGAGCATCAGCGTTTCAAG
>CAYXZE010000157.1:0-6053 GCA_964469395.1 uncultured Luteolibacter sp. | reverse complement strand
CACATCGGCGAGGAAATCGAGATCGAGATCGACACCGGCAAGATCCTCATCATCCGTCTCATCTCCATCGGCGAGGCGGATTCCACCGGTCGCCGCTCGCTGTTCTACGAGCTCAACGGCATGCCTCGCGAGTCCCGCGTCGCCGACAACTCGCTGAAATCCACCAGCACCGCCGCCCGCCCCAAAGGCGATCCCGCCAACCCCGCCCAGGCCTGTGCGCCCATGCCCGGCATGGTCACCGAAGTCACCGCCTCCATCGGCCAGCAGGTCAAGGCCGGGGACAAACTCATCATCCTCGAAGCCATGAAAATGCTCACCACCGTCAGCGCCAGCGAGGACGGCATCATCGCCGAAGTCCTCGTGAAAAAAGGCGACCGGGTGGACAGCGATGATTTGTTGGTGAGAATCACCCCGGAGTGAAGCGGAGCCACTTATGGAGGGTCGAACTTCGGTCGACCCGGGTCGACCGAAGTTCGACCCTCCATAAACCGCCTTCTCGTCCCGCAAGATTCCAGCATAGCCAACCACACTTTCAACACTTCTCCGGGCGGCTTGACCCCAATTTGCAAAATGCTCATGCTGGGCACCCGCCAATCATGAATGGAAAACCGCCATTAACTCTTCCAAACCACGCGCTTGTCATCGCGGCAAACATATAAAAAACACTGCCCATGCGCCTGTTCGCGATAGGAGACATTCACGGATGCGCCGATGCGCTGCGGCATTTGGACCGGGAGCTTGCTTTCAGTGCTGAAGACACCGTTGTGACACTCGGTGACTACATCGACCGCGGCCCAGACAGCAAAGGCGTCATTGATTTTCTATTGGAATTACGCCACCGCTGCCAGCTTGTCCCGTTGCGCGGCAACCATGAAATCATGATGCTCAGAGCGAGAGACAGCCGCTCGGATCTTATCAACTGGCTCTCTTATGGCGGAGAAGAGACCTTGGATTCCTACGGCGCATCCACCTTCGCTGACATTCCCGATGCTCATTGGGATTTCCTTCACTCGACCGTTCCGTTCCATGAGACCGAGAGTGACTTTTTTGTCCACGCCAACGCCGATCCGGATATCATGCTGTCTGCGCAACCGGACAGCATGCTGTTCTGGGAGTTTATTGGCGAGCCCCGCCCACATGTATCCGGGCGGCGCATGATTTGCGGGCATAGCGCACAGACGGGCGGCAGACCACTCGATTTCGGCCACGCCGTCTGCATTGACACCTATGCACACGGTGGCGGATGGCTCACCTGCCTTGAGACCCGGACCAATGCTTATTGGCAGACCTCACAGAAGGGAGCGATTCGACACGGCACGATCCCGAACGCCCTCAGATCCGGCGGCGAAAAGTGAGTGCAAGCACGCCCACTCTCGCCAAGCGCGCTTCATCCCCGCCTCCAATCAAATTCATACCGGAGGCGTGGCGGGCGGGCTTTTCAACTTCCCATGCGCCGGGAACGGGACTACCACCCTCCCATCATGAGCATGAATCAACTCGATCAACTGAAGCAGTTCACCACCGTCGTCGCCGATACCGGAGACTTCGAGTCGATGAAAACCTACAAGCCACAGGACGCGACCACCAACCCCTCGCTGATCCTCCAGGCCGCCGCCAAGCCGGAATATCTCCACATCGTCGAGCGCGCCATCGCGGAAGTCAAAGCCACCGGCGTCACCGGTCCGGCGCTCACCGAGGCGATTCTCGACCGCATCCTGATCCTCTTCGGCTTGGAAATCCTCAAAATCGTCCCCGGCCGCGTTTCGACGGAAGTCGATGCCCGCCTTTCCTTCGACACCGCGGCGACCGTCGCCAAAGCCCGCACCCTCATCGCCGCCTATGAAGCGGAAGGCCATTCCCGCGAGCGCATCCTGATCAAGATCGCCTCCACCTGGGAAGGCATCAAGGCCGCGGAAGAACTCGCCAAGGAAGGCATCCGCTGCAACCTGACCCTGCTGTTCTCCTTCGCCCAGGCCGTGGCCTGCGCCGAAGCCGGCGTGCAGCTCATCTCGCCCTTCGTCGGCCGCATCCTCGACTGGCACAAGGCCGCCACCGGCAAGGACTATCAGGGCGACGAAGATCCCGGCGTCATTTCCGTCCGCGCGATTTACAACTACTACAAAAAATTCGGCTACAAGACCGAGGTCATGGGCGCGTCATTCCGGAACACTGGGGAAATCCTCGCGCTCGCCGGCTGCGACCTGCTCACCATCAGCCCCGGCCTGCTTGGCGAACTCCAGGCATCCGACGAGCCGGTCACCGCCCGCCTCACCGCAGAGGAAGCCGCCGCCAGCCCCGCCGAAAAAATCTCCCTCAACGAGAGCGATTTCCGTTTCCTGTTCAACGAAGACGCCATGGCCACCGAGAAAACCGCCCACGGCATCCGCGCCTTCTCGGCGGACATCGTGAAGCTGGAGAAGCTCATCGAAAGCATGCTCTGAAAAACCGAACCCAAGGAGGGGCGATATCCGATCGCCCCGCCCATGGGAGGACAATGGAAAGCGCCTTGCTCGGCTCATGGGCTTTTTCATGGGCACGGCGGACGGATTCCGCCGCTCCTTGTGCGGGCGGCGGTGCCGCGCCAAGGAGGGGCGATATCCGATCGCCCCGCCCATGAAAGGCCAATGAAAAGCGCCTTGCTCGGCTCATGGGCTTTTTCATGGGCACGGCGGACGGACTCCGCCGCTCCTTGGAGCGCCTCAAGAGGAGGGGCGATTCGGATACCGCCCCTCCTCCGTCCGAGATCGTCTATCTGCCGGAAGAGCTTGCCGGGGCGGTTTTTTCTCACCTCATGGTCTGCGCCCCCCCCGGCGGTGACGCGCCACCTGAAATTTCGCGAAGGTCCGTCGTGTCAGGACTTGCTCCAGGATTCCTCAATTTCCTCCAGCGTGCGGCCCTTGGTTTCCGGGACGACAAGCCAGATGAAAATGCTCCCCAGCAGGCTCACTCCGGCAAAGAGGCTGAAGATGATCACCGGTCCCCAGTTCTCAAGCATCCACGGGAAAAGCTGCGAGACGAAGAAACAGGCCGCCCAAATGGAGGCGGTGGCGATGGCGACGGCCAGACCGCGGATGCGGTTTGGGAAAATTTCCGAGATGATCACCCAGCAGACCGCGCCATTGCCGATGGCGAATGCCGCGGCAAAGGTCAACACCCCGCCGAGCATGGCCCAAAGCCCCCATGGCGGCAAATGCAGGCGGCCATCGGCCCCTTTCTCCACGACGAACACAAACAGCCCGACGATGACGAGGTGGGCCAGACACTGCACCAGCGATCCGAAGCCGATGAGCTTCTTGCGCCCGAGGCGGTCCACCAGTCCCATCGCGAGCACCGTGAACACGACGTTGAAGACGCCGATGAGGATCTGGAAAAAATGCGCTTGTTCCTGCGTGCTGCCGGAGTCCTCGAAAATGCGGGGGCCGTAATACATCACCGCGTTGATCCCGCAGAACTGCGAGCCGAGCGCGAGCATGATCGCGATGAACAGCGGCATCTTGAAATCAAACAACTCGCGCAGGCCGCCCCGCTCGGCACCGAGACTATGGCGGACGGCGGCGATTTCCACCGCGGCTTGGGCGGGCCCGCTGATGCGGGTCACGATGCGCATGGCTTCCTGCTCGCGACCGCGCGTGACCAGCCAGCGCGGACTCTCCGCAGTCATCAGCGAAATGGCGGCGAGCAGCACCGCGGGCACCACGCCGATGCCGAACATCCAGCGCCAGCCGATCTCCTCGGCCCATGCCGCGTCACCATATCCGAGAATCAGCTTGTTGACGAAGAACACCACGAAAATACCGGTGACGATCGCCATCTGATAGCCGGAAACCAGCCGCCCGCGGATGCGTTCCGGCGCGATTTCCGCCAGGTATGTCGGCGCGACCATCGAGGAAATCCCGATGCCGAGTCCGCCGAGGAAACGCATGAAGACGTATTGGTTGAAAGCGGCGTTCGCGTTGGCGAGGTCCATCCCGAAGATCGAGCCGATCGCCGTCACCAGTTTGCCAAAGCCCTCGGCCAGGAAGCCAAGCCCCGCGTCGTTGAGTTTTTCCGGCACGGCACAGCCGATCGCCGAGATGGTGAACAGCAGGGCGCAGGTGAACAACACCTTCTTGCGGCCGAACCCGTCGGCGAGCACACCGGCGATCAGGGCGCCCACCAGACAGCCGATCAGCACGCAGGATGCGGCCCAACCGGTTTGCAACGCGTCGAGCGCGAAATGTTTTTGCAGCAATTTCTCCGCGCCGGAAACCACGGCGGTGTCATAGCCGAAAAGCAGTCCGCCGAGCGCCGCTGATAGAACGAGCAGGGCTAGATAAACCGTGCTTCCGGTATCGGTTGAGGGATTCGGGCCTGTGGACGAGGGCGGTTGCGGTGGGATGGGATTCATAAGTTCGGATGATGGATGGGTTTGAGAGTTTCGGGCGGGGTTGAAATGGTCGGAATCACCGGGCGCGGGACAGGCCGGTTTGCAGGCCGCGGAGCTCGGCGAGCCCGCGCATGCGGCCGATGCAGGTGTAGCCGGGATTTTTGATCAGCGGCTTTTCCAGATCGTCCAGCATGACGTGGCCGTGGTCCGGGCGGAAGCTCAGGCGGCTGTCGCTTCTGCCTTCGGCGCGGCGGCGGGTCTGTTCGTCGAGCAGGGCGCGGACCACCGCGGGCATGTCGGCGCTGCCGCCGAGATGGTCGGCCTCGTAAAACCCGCCGTCGGGCATCAGTTGGACGTTACGCAGGTGCACCGCGTGGATGCGCGGGCCGAGACGCTCGACGATGCCGGGCAGGTCGTTGTCCGGCCGCGCGCCGAGCGAGCCGGTGCAATAACAGATTCCGTTCGCCGGGTCCGGAACCATGTCGAGCATTTCGCGGAAGTCGGCCTCGGTGGAAACGATGCGCGGCAGGCCGAGAATCGGGAATGGCGGATCGTCCGGATGCATCGCGAGCCTCACGCCGGACTCGGCGGCGGCGGGCACCACGGCTTCGAGGAAATACTTGAGGTTCGCCTTGAGCCCGGCGGCATCGATTTCCTGATAGGGACGAAGCCGCTCGCGCAGTTGGTCGAGAGTGAGGGAAAGGTCGATGCCCGGAAACATGCTGCACATGCGGTGGGCGAAGGCGTCGCGCTCGTCCCCGCTCATCGCCTGATAGATTTGCTTCGCCTCCTCGATCACCGCGGGCGGGAAATCATTTTCCGCGCCGGGGCGGCGCAAAAGGTAGCAGTCGAAAACCGCGAACTGGGCTGGGCTGTAAAACAGGCAGCGCTTGCCGTCGGGCAGCGTGTGGTCGAGATCGGTGCGAATCCATTCCAGCGCGGGCATGAAACTGTTGAGCACCACCTCCACGCCTTCGGCTCCGAGGTTGCGCAGGCTGGTCCGGTAGTTTTCCAAATGGCGCTCGTAGTCGCCGGTGCGGGTTTTGATTTCCTCGGAAACCGGCACGGGCTCGACGGCCACCCAGCGCATGCCGGCGGCTTCGATTTCCTGCTTCCGCTTGAGGATTTCCTCGCGCGACCACGCCTCGCCATAGGGAATGTGGTGGAGCGCGGTGTAAATTCCTTCCGCACCGGTTTGGCGGATGTCGCGCAGGGTGACCCGGTCCGTGGGGCCATGCCAGCGGAAGGATTCGATCATCAGGGGATTGTTCATGTTAAAAACGGGTGATGGATGGTTGCAAAAATTTCCAGTCGATGTCGGCTGTGACGGTTTCCCCGCTGGTGAAAATCAGGCGGATCGTCGAGCCGTCGGGAAGAAACTCGATTTCGCGCACCGGTCTGCTGCCCGCAGGTGCCGGGGCGACGGCCTGGATGTGGCGCAAGCGCACCGTCTCGTCCGGGGAAAACGTCCTGCCGGTGGCGACGCCTTGTTCGCGCCATGCCGCCGCGCCCGGCGCATCCTCCTCAAGCCAGGAGTAGCCGCAAATATCCTCGACGCCGAGCCGGCGGGTGTGGACGCCGCCCCAGGGCGTAGCGTCGCGGCCGCCGTTGGAAACCCACAGCAGGGAACCCGGAAAATCCTCGGCACGCCGCAGGGTGAACCAGACGTAGCCGTCCATCACCACCG
>CAYXZE010000156.1:0-6074 GCA_964469395.1 uncultured Luteolibacter sp. | reverse complement strand
CCGACAAACCCGACCTCCTCGGCCGCCCCGACATCGTCAAGCTGGTGGACGCGTTCTACACCAAGGTCCGCGCCGACGCGCCGCTCGGGCATGTCTTCGATGAAGTGGCCAAGGTCCATTGGGAAACACACCTGCCGAAGCTTTACGATTTCTGGGATACCGTGCTGTTCCGCGCCGGGACTTTCCGCGGAGATCCGTTAGGAGCCCATGCCAAGCTGCTCGCGGAAACAACCTTGGAATGGCCGCTGTTCGAACGCTGGCTCGAGTTGTTCCGGGAAACGGTGAACGAGCATTTCACCGGAGAAAATGCCGGCCACATCGTGCGCTGTGCCGAAGACATGGCCCGCGTCATTCATTCGAAAATCCACCGGATCCCGAATCCGAGGCTCGATCCCGCGCGACTGACCCCGGAGCAGAAAGCGCGCTACGCGAGTTACCGGGACTCGTAATCCCATCCCCACCCCCTATGAGTTTCCCGCACTGCAAGCACGCGAAGAAAAAGAAACGCCTGTTCGCCACCCCGCTTCTCTGGCTGGGCAGCGAGCCTTACCGCCTGTTCTTTCTCAGCGGAATCCTTTTCGGCATCGCCGGAGTGCTCATGTGGCCGCTGTTCTATCATGGAAAACTAACATTCTATCCGGGCATCGGCCACGCCCATGTGATGATCCAGGCGTTCGGCGGCGGCTTTGTGATCGGTTTCCTCGGCACCGCCGGTCCGCGCATCCTCACCGCGCCCCGGCTCAAGCCGTGGGAACTGATCCCCCTGTTCGCGCTGCATGTGGCCGGCGGCATCTGCCACCTGCGGGGCCTAACCGCTTGGGGCGACGGGCTATTCCTCGGCACGCTCTCCGCCTTCATGCTCGCCCTGGCGGCCCGCCTGATTTTCTTCCGCAAGGACCTGCCACCGCCGCCACTGCTGCTTGCCGGAACCGGACTGCTGTGCGGCCTCGCGGGCATGCTGCTGTGGTGCTTTCCGTCATGGATGACCACCCCGGAACTCTACCGGCTCGCGGGGCTGCTGCTCTATCAGGGATTCCTGCTGGGACCGGTGATGGGCGTGGGCATCTTCCTTTTCCCGAGATTGTTAGGCAATGCCTTCGGCGAGCCGGAACCGGGCGAGGCAACCCGCAAGTCATGGCGGAACATGATCGTCGCGGCACTGGCATTGGTCGCGAGTTTTCCGGTGGAAATCTGGCTCCATCAAAACGCCGGGGCGCTGCTGCGGGCCGCCGCGTTTCTCTTCGCCATCTCCCACGTCCGCTGGGTCGGGAAAAAAGGCGCGCCCAAAGTCGGCACGCTGGCCAACGCGCTGCGGATCTGGTGCATCCCGCTCGCGGCGGCGGGCTTGATCGCGCCGGTATTTTTCGCCGCCCAGCGCATCGCGCTGGAACACCTGTTGTTCGTCGGCGGTTTCGGACTCGTCTGCCTGATCGCCGCCAGCCGCGTGTTGTTCGGTCACAGCGGTTCGGTGGAACGATTCGCCAACCGCTCGTGGATCGCCCGCGGGATCGTGTTCGCCACCGTGCTCGCCGCGCTGACCCGCGTCTCGGCGGACTTCCTGCCACGGGTCACGATCAGCCACTACGAATACGCCGCCTGGTCCTGGGCCGGAGCCGCCGCGCTGTGGGTCCTGTGGCACGCCCGGCGGTTTTTCAAAAAGGATGAGGAGTGAATACGGAGAAGGGCGCTTCCAGCCCCTTTCTTCGTGTGACCAAGGACGTGTCTCTAGCAGGAAGAAAGGGGCTGGAAGCGCCCTTCTCCATAAACTACAACCCCTTGATCGCTTGGATCGAAGGTTCCGCTCCGTCCTTGGGGTCGGTCCATTTGTGGAGAATCCTGCCATCCGGGCCGATCACCGCGATCAGATAGGAGTGGGCGAAATCCACACCGTTAGGCAAGCGGTCGAAACGAATGCCGAGGGCGACCGCGAGTTCCAGGAGATCATCCTCCGAACCTCTCAGCAGATCCCAGCGCCGGGCGTCCATGTGATGGCGTTCCTCCAGCGCCTTCATTTGTGGCTGGAGATCGTTTTTCGGATCCAGCGTGATGAAGGTGAAACGGGTTTTCGAATCGGCGGAAATGCCACTTTCGATCCGCTGCATATCCGCGATGATGCGCGGGCAGATCCCCTTGCAGGTCGCGTAGCCGAGCGCGATGACCCGCGGCGTGCCAAGCGATTTGGACCAAACGACGGCCTTGCCATTCTGGTCGGTCCAGGTGGATTCAAGCACATACAGCGAGCCTTGGGGCAATGCGGCATCGGCCGCGGGAACCGGATGCGGCGCATCCCGCGCGGAGAGCGGCGCTATCAGAATCGAGGTGGTTAGAATGAGATTTCTCATGGTGATCCGGTGGATGGTTCGGCGTCCCTGGCTCCGCGAAATCCGAGACCCGGCAGGCAGAAGTCACCTTGCAGGGAAGAGCGGAACGCGATGCGCATGAAGTTCGCATATTCAGTGGCTTGGTTCGGATCGGCCCCGCCGCCGCCACAAAAGAGCTGGGCGTCCCGGGTCCCGTCGGAGCGGGCCTCGCCACTGGTCATCGCGGAGACGAAATCGCGGGTCCATTCCCAGACGATGCCGTGCATGCCGCTGACTCCGTAAAAATTAACCGGCTGGGACCCGGCGGCCGGCAGGACGGCAGCCGTGGGTTTTGAATACCAAGCGAGAATCCTCGCCTTGAACACCGGATCGTTGTTGGCATCCGGTTTTTCCTCATCGGCACGCGCGGCGAATTCCCACTCGTCCACCGCGGGCAGGCGCTTGCCCACCGATTTCAAAAACGCCCGGGCGGCATGCCACGAGACATTCACGACCGGCGAATCCGGCGGAGCCGCCGGACCGAGCTCCGTATCCCCCGCCCAATTTGACAGATAGCCCTTGTCCGCGAAAAGGCGGTTCACCCGCGAGCGCCGCCATTCGGGACGGGCGGTGACGAAGGCGAGAAACTCGGCATTCGTCACCTGCCGGACATCGAGCTGATAGGGAGCCACCGTCCGCTGCCCGCCGCCCTTCTCCAGCGGGCGCTGATAGATCCCGCCGGGGATGGCCGCCATGGCGGACGTCGCGATTTCCCCGGCACCCGCGATCAAGGAGGCGCAGAAAGAAAACGCGATGACGCGGGCCGGTTTCATTTCGCGGCGCGAACTCCGGCCACATCCTCCGGCGTGACCTCGGTTCCGTTGTTATTCCAGGCGCTGTAAACGTAAGTGAGGACATTGGCCACGTCCTCGTCATTGAGCGCGAGCGCCGGCATGACGCTGTTGAATTTCTGTCCGTTGACGGTGATCTCGCCGGTTAGACCGTGAAGCACCGTCTTGATGGCGCGGACCTTGTCGGCATTCAGATAATCCGAGCCGGCCAGCGGCGGAAACGCGGCCGGGATGCCCTGGCCATTCGCCTGGTGACAGGCCACGCAGTTCGAGGCGTAAACATTCTCACCGCGCTTGATCCGCTCCTCCTTGTTCGCCGCGACAGCGAGAGGCCGACCCTGGTCAGGCATCGTTTGCGGAGTGCCGCCCTCCGGCAGATAGACGCGATCCGAACGCTTGCCGGAATAAACCAGCGGATCCGGCTCGCCTTCAACCTTCAGCATGCCGAGCGCGCCCTTGTTGAAAGCCCGGGTCAGCGAGTGATCCACCAAAATCAAACTGCCGGGAACCTCGCATTTGAACTCGACGATCGCCGAGCCTCCGGCCGGCACCAGCGTGGTCTGGACGTTCTTGTTAATCGTTTCCGTTCCGCCCTCGACATACACCTTGTCGAAAATCTCGCCGATCGTGTGGAATGAGGAGATCAGGTTCGGTCCGCCATTGCCGAAGAAAATGCGGACGGTCTCGCCCGTTTTCGCGGTCAGCGCCTTGTCTCCGGAAATGGCCCCGACACCGCCGTTAAAGACCACGTAATCGGGCTTTTCATCGATCGCCTTTTCCATGCTGAACGGTTGCAGGCCCTGCTCGCCATAGCGTCCCTTGGTGTAGAAATCGCCCTGCATCACATAGTATTCGTGATCGACCTTCGGCAGGCCCTCCTTCGGCTCCACGTAAATCAATCCATACATGCCGTTGGCCACGTGCATGCCGACCGGAGCCACCGCGCAGTGATAGACGTACAGGCCCGGATTCAAAACGCGGAACGAAAACGTCGTGCTGTGACCGGGCGCCGTGAACGAGGCCGCCGCGCCACCACCCGGACCGGTCACGGCGTGAAGGTCGATGTTATGCGGCATCTTGCTCGTCGGGTGGTTCATCAATTCGAAATCGACGACATCCCCTTCCCTCACGCGGATGAATTTTCCCGGAACCGTTCCGCCGAAGGTCCAGAACGTGTAATCCACCCCATCCGTCATTTTCATCACCTTCTCGATGACCTCCAGCTTGACGATCACCTTCGTCGGATGATCGCGCTTGATCGGCGGCGGCACCAGCGGTGGCGACGTTAAAACAGCGATCTCCTCGCCGCGAACATCCGGCGGCAACTTCACCTCGCCCTTCAGCTCCACCGGTTCCTCCCCCATCACCGTTCCCGCCGCAAGAATGCCCAACAAGCCTGTTTTGATGATTTGATTCATAATGTCACTCCTTCGGCTCGAAGTTACAAAACCACCGGTCACAGATAAAGAATTTTATTTCACTAATTATCACCTTCGGAATCGGCCCCATCCGAAATGGCCGGAGCCCGGCTCTCCACCCACAACCGCCCCTCGCCGCGCCTCAACCTGCCGCCACCCGGCAGATTCACCACCGCCGGGTTCGTCACCTCCAGCAGATCCAGACCGCGCCCGATCAGCTCCCGGTCCAGCGAGCCGATGCCATGGTCCCGCAGAAATTCCCGCAATGCGAGCCGCTGCAAAGCCACCGGCAACCCGCGCATTACCGGCACATGCAGCCGCCCCTGCGGGTCCAGCACCTTCGCCTGCTCCAGCGCCCAGACTTCCAGCGCCTCCAGATCCTCCGTGTCCGCCGCCCCCCGGGCGAATGCACTCACGGCATCCCGGTTGGAAATCTCCGACAACAACGGCAGCGCCTCGTTCCGCAACCGGTTGCGAATGGCGATCGGCTCCGCGTTGCTCGCATCCTCCCGCCAGCCATGGCCGCGCGACCTCAACCAAGTCACCAGCTCCGCCCGCCGGATTCCTAACAAAGGCCGGATCGCCTCCAACTCCGCGCCGGATTCCGTCACCAGCCGCTGTTCCCGCCGCATCCCCTTGAACCCGTGCGATCCCCGCAACAAATTCCACAACACCGTCTCCGCCTGATCGTCCGCATGATGCGCCAACAAAATCCGCGGACAACCATGCCTCCCCGCGCACTCCGCGAAAAACGCGTGCCGCGCATGCCTCGCCGCCGTCTCCAGCGATTCGCCACGGGCCTCCATCCGCCCGCTCACATCCGCCCGCGCCATCTCGCATTCGAGTCCCGACTCCTCCGCCAGCCGCCGGACAAATTCCGCATCCCCCGTCGAGTCCCGCCCGCGCAGCCCGTGATCCAAATGACACACCACCAGCTTCCGAAACCCCTCTTCCACCAGCAAATGCAGCAACGCCACGGAATCCGCCCCGCCGGAAACCCCGATGAGATACCGCTCCTCACGCGAAGCCGACGAAAGCCAGGAAACATCTTCAACCCTCAACACCCCCCCATCCTGAACGCAAATCCCCCTCCCGCGCCAGCCATAAGGAGGGTGGGACTCCGGCCCACCTGCCGATGTGCTGCAAAAGCACAAGCGCGAAGCTCTTCTCTTTCTCTCCCCATCGACCGTGCGGACAGGATAAGGAGCACCAGAACCCGCGCCGCGCCGGGCGTGGAAGGCAGAGTAACACGGGATTCAAAAACCTCTTATCTGTGTATATCTGTGAAATCTGTGGTTCAATTTCCCTCTTCAACGTCAACACATTACAAAAGTGTTACTCGGGAGAAGGACATTCCTGTCCGCTTCTCAGAAGCAGGATTCGTCAGCCGGGGAATGATTGCCGATTCTTGAAGGAAAGAGAAAAAACCGCCGTCCCGCCACTTCAACAATCAACAATCAACAATCAACAATCAACAATCAACAATCAACAATCAACAATCAACA
>CAYXZE010000155.1:0-6113 GCA_964469395.1 uncultured Luteolibacter sp. | reverse complement strand
GAGGAACAAGGAGTGCCGGACATGAAAGCGGTCTGGATCGTTCTTCACTACGGGGCAAAGGCCCCAAGCTGATTGGAACCGCCCTGTACGGAGCCGTACGCAGGGTGGTGTGGGACCCGGGAGCTAACTACTCCCGGGGACCCGATTCGCTTCTTCGATTCATGGCTGTCTAAGGGTGGACATTGCGGATATTACCGCATCATCGCGATTGAGGGACCTGGCAATAACATCCCACATGGCATCCCGAGTATCCCCAAGAGCGGGTGGTCGCCCATCAAGTGCTTCATGGACGAACCAAGCGGCCTTCGCCCACAAACCGGACTGGCTACCGAATCGGTCAGTCAACCAGATGCCGAATGGGGTGTCACTGGACATCTGGAGGATGGTTGGCTGAAACACGAGGGGCTTCTCGGCGGCGTAGCAGAGACACCGAGCGAACGCGGAAGCGTTGAGCTTCCGAAGGAGTGCGTCAGCGGCAGGCGCAGAGGCTCCGGCCAAAACAATCGTATCTGGAACGCGTTGCTGACGGTATGTCGATATGCCTTCTATCGAGTCGTGTGTGACAGACGAATCAAAAACGCCCCTAAAATCGTCTATCAAAAACTTGTGCGGAAAGACCTCGAAAACATCACTAGAACCCTTGGTGATAATCAAAAGCTTGCCGTCACAGATGAAAGTCTTCTTACCCGCGAGAGTGAAAGCCAAAGAGGCGATCAGGGCGTGCTCGTTGCAGCACCACCCGAGGTCCATTCGCCCCGAAGGGAGGATGCCACCCTCATGGGTGATGAGGGATCTCAGCAAACGGATGGCAGCTCGCTCGTTCATGTCACGCATCTATCTTGAAATCTTTAGGACTCGCGGCGGCTGTCAACGCCCCGTGGATCATCAGTAAATCAGCAACCACACGCCAAAAAATCAAATGACCCGGCCAATCAGCAACAAACTCTCGGATCTTGAGAAGCTCTCCGAAGACCGCCAATCCGACAAAGATGAATCCGCCCACCTTCCGGTTGGGTGCGACCAGCGCGGACATGAACCCAGCCAGACCGAAAGGGACACCGACGATGGCATACAGGATCACGATGCCCCACCAAGGGAACTTCACGGATGCCCACCCCGTCACCAGATAGACGAGGTTGGTGGTGATGAGCGCTACGGGAAGAAAAGCGATCCAGCGGAGGACGTTCATGATGGGGGGCTTCAATTTTCTAGCGAACGTCCAAGAGCACGCAACCCCACTAGCGGGGGCGAGCGTTGAGACGGGGGTTGAGGTTCATACTACGGGTGACGTAGCCGACAGTGCGGCTAGTGGGGGTTGCTGTGTCTCGTCTTGTTCGGTGTTTCTTCATTCTCGGGAGAGGTGCGCATCGGCATAGATCTTGCAATGGTCGCAAACAAGGAACAAATCGTCATTCGGACCACGACTCCTTTTGCTGTAACGTCGCTTCATGCGGGAATCACATCGGGGGCATGTTGGGCGTGGTGTGTAGGAAACAAGAGAGATCACGACAATAAATGCGATGCCAATCAATGCCGCGAAGGCCCATATCAGAGCCGGCATCCCTAAGAATCCACCAAGAACGATCCCCGCGATGCAGCCAATCACCACGACACCGCTGCGCCAGAAAACTCGATCTCGAAAGGCCGCGTATTGCGATACGGCTCTCTGAACTTCGCCGTCGCAAATGTAGTTCTTATCAGGATAGGACCGAATTTGCATCGTCTTGGATTTCTTCACCGAACGTAAGAGCGCGCTCACGGGCGCGCATAAGGTGTTTTTGGAATGCGATTGAAGAGCTTATGGCCCGTTGAGCGCCGCGGCTTGTTCGGCTTGTTTTTTAGTCTGAAAATGCGAATCATCTGCCTAAAATCCACGTTGATGCTCTCTCCCAAATTGAGGCGCTACGATATTGTCTCATGTAGTTCGGTCTGGGATGCTCTCGATCTCCAATTGATTCTGTTGGGCAGCCCGCCACAGACTCCAGAACTAGATTCAATTCTTCATTAGTAGACGGCTGCTTCGAGACATAAGCATACCCTTCGTCGCTATCGTATGAAAAATTGGCAGGCGCGGTCTCGACGCAAAGCTCGCAGTAGATGCAGCTCTCATCCACGAAGAATCGTCCGCTTACCGAGCGGCTGATAATCGGGTAGGTTTGCTGCTTCATTTGATTTCTGCCGAACAGTATTTATTCGTAGGATCTCCGTGGCTGATATCCAAGAAGAAGTCCTTGGGGAAGATGTTCGTAATGCCTTGATTTAACAAGGTTTTTTTCGATCCGGGTGCGTATATCGATCGGTTGGGGCAGGGGTTTTTCCGGGCGGGCTTCTCTAGTAGATATGAGGGGGGAGGGGGATGCGGGTGGAGACGGCGACGCGGTTTTTGACGGCGGTGGTGGATGAGGAGGATTGCGGTGTGGAGAGTTTGATTGACGATTGAGGATTGTGGATTTTTGAATTTTGATTTGGGGGAGATGACGCTTCAGGAACTTGAAAGTCGGTTGATTGATTTTTTACAAATCCTGCTCGATCGCCTTGAGGGTCAGGAAAAGTTCCTGCCAGCGCTTGAGCCGCGGCTCGATGGCGATTTTCTCGCGGGCGAGGTGGGTTCTAACGGCGGTGAGCGAGGTGGCGTAGTCCTGGAACACGATGCGCAGGGCTTCCTCGTAGTCGGAACGCAGGGTGCTGGCGAAGCCGCCGCAGGTGTCGAGCAGGCGTTTTTGGAATTCGCCGGTGATGGCCTTGCGCGTGACGCGGGCGGTGAGGACGCCGCCGATGAGGAACAGGCCGGCGAGACTACAGAGGATGCCGGGCGCCCACGGGATGCCGAGTGCGCCGCAGGTGGCTCCGGCGGTGGTGAGGAGCAGCATGCTGGCGGTGAAGGACTTGAGCGCGAGGTTGCGGCGGCGGAGATCCTTGTCGAGCTGGTTGCGGACTTTGAGATTGTCGATGCCCTCGCGGGCGGCGCGCCCCAGCCGCAGGACGAAACGCTTTTTCGCGGTGGCGAGCAGTTCATCGGGCGGGGCGGAGTTGGCGAGATCGACGGCCATGGCGTCTTTCACCCGCCCGCCGAGTTCGGTCCAGTGGTTGCGGCAGAATTCGACGACTTCGACCCCGTCTTTTTCGGCCACCGCCTCGACGGCGGATTGCAGGCGTTCCACGAAAATGGTTTCCATTTCCTGCCCGGTGCGGTCGCCGGCGAGGAGTCGGAAAAACGACCGGATCGCGCCGAGCCGCTTGTGCAGGCGTTTGGTGACCCAGATGGCTTCGTTTTCAAAAACTTCCGCGACATCCGTCAAATGGCGCGGCAGGCGATCGACGAATTTCTCGCGGATGTCGCCGATTTCCCGCTCGATGGTGTCGAGGAAACGGCTCTGGATTTGGAGCGCCCGGGTTTGCCTTTCAACATGGTCTTCCACGGCGTTCAGGGCGGAGGCGGACTGGCGGCGCCAGGTTTCCAGCGCGCGGCGGCGTGGCGGGGAGAGGCAGATTTGGCTGGAAATGTAGCTTTCCAACTCGGGATAGCCGCTGGCTTTGAAACGTTCCCGGGCGAATGGCGTGGCGCGTTTGGCCTCCCAGGCGGTTTTCCCTGAAACGGCGAAAATCGGCAGGGCGTGGCCGATGCGCTTCACGGCAAGATCCACCATGTGGCCGTGGATCACCTGGAGGTCGATGGCCGCGCGTTGATCGGCCTGCTGGATGATGAGGACGGCCCGCTTGAGGCACTCGGGCGGGAGCTTGCAGATGGCGTTCCAAGTGGCGGCTTCCCAGGGATTGGTGACGGAGAAGACGAAGAAAATGAGATCGGCGGCAGGGAGAAGGCTGGCGGTGATTTCCTGGTGGCCCTGGACGGTGGAGTTGGTGCCGGGAGTGTCGATGAGATGGAAATCCCGGAGGAATCCGAGGGGGCGGTGACGCTCCTCCAGCAGTGGGGCGGCTTCGATGTCGCGGGCGGGATTTCCGTATTGATAGCGGAGGACGCGGTTGGTTTCCGGCAGGGGCGAGACGCGGGAAATGTCGTGGCCGAAGAGGCCGTTGATGAGGGTGGACTTGCCGGAATTGACCTCGCCACAGACGACGAAGAGAAACGGGTCGCCGAGACCTTGTTCCTCTTTGGCCATTTCCGCCTGCGGCAGGTGGCCGTTGAGATCGGTTCCTGTTTCCGTCGCGAGACCGGCGATGCCGCGCATGACGTCCGCCAGCCGTTCCCGCGTCGCGAAATAGCGCTCGCCGAACAAGGTGTAGCTCACGGGCGGGTGTGGCTCAGAAATTGGCGGGAGTGGCGACCGCTTGAGTGGTCGCCGCGGCGGGCTGCATGGCCAGGAGTTGGGAAACCGTGACGAACTTGAATCCGCGGCGGAGCAACCCGTCGAACGTGGCCGGCATGGCGTCCACGGTCTGCGCGTGAAGGTCGTGCGCCAGCACGATGCCACCCGCGGAGGTGCCGCTGAGAATGCGGGAGGTGACGACGGACGGACCCGGGCGTTTCCAGTCGAGCGGATCGACCGACCAAAGGATGGTGGGGTAGCCGAACTCGGCGTGGACCATTTCCCGCTGGCGCTGGAGGAGTCCGCCATAGGGAGGGCGCATGGTGCGCGGCTGCACCCCGGCGGCGCGGCTCACGGCATCCCGGCAACGGCTGAGCTCGGTGCGGACTTCCTCGTCGCTCAACTTGCTCATGAGGCGGTGAGTGTGGGTGTGGTTGCCGATTTCATGCCCTTCCGCGACGGTGCGGCGGACGATTTGCGGATAAAGATCCACGCTGCGGCCGATGACGTAGAAGGTCGCCTTGATGTTGCGGGCGCGCAGCATGTCGAGCAGCCGCGGGGTGTTTTGCGGGTGCGGGCCGTCGTCGAAGGTCATGGCGATGTAATTGCCGGAAACCAGGACGCGGGTGAACGTGATGCCGGAATTTTTCGAGAAATTCGAGTCGAGCGAAAGGTCCGGATTGCGGGGAACCGGCCCTTGGATCGGCGGCGTGCGGTAGCCGGAATTGGCGGTGGTCTTGATGGGGGCCGCGCCGGGATTTTTGGTCTTCAGAGGCTCTGCGGCGGCGCAACTGGAGAGCGAGGCGGCCACCATCATGAATCCCCGGCGGGAGAGCTTGGATAAATTCGAAGGATCGGCGGATTCGGCCTCAAGCGAGGCGTTGAGGAATTTATAGCCGAGTGTGTGAAGAGGATTTTCCATAGGAGTGGAGACGCGGGGAAGCTGTGGAGAGGTTACGAATTCGCGGTTTCATGTCACGCCTCGTTTTGCGCGAGGGTGGTGCCTTGGTTGAGGGCGTGGACGATTTCTCCGGCGGGAGATTGGAATTCATAGGACTGGCGCAGGGTTTCGCCGAGATAGCTTTTGGCGATTTCCACCGCGCGGGGCAGGGATTCGCCGAGTGCCAGTGCGGCGGTGATCGCTGCGGAAAGCGTGCAGCCGGTGCCGTGCGACCCTTTCACTGGGATTCTCGGAGCGGTGAAAACGCGGGCTTGGCCCTGATCGAGCAGCAGGTCCACACAGTCCGGGCCGTCGAGGTGCCCGCCCTTCAGCAAGACGGCGGTGCCGTAAATTCCAGCGAGCCGGCGCGCGGCGGGCTCCAGGGCGCTTGCATCGGGGATGGACTCTCCCAGCAACGCCTCGGCTTCGGGAAGATTCGGGGTGATGACACGGGCGAGCGGGAGCAGTTGCCTGCGGTAGGCGGCCATCGCGTCGGGTTCCAGCAGCGGCGCTCCGGTGGACGCGATCATGACGGGATCGACCACCAGCCGGATGTCGGGATAACCGCGCAAAATCTCCGCCACCGCCGCGACATGCGCGGCGGAAAAGAGCATGCCGGTTTTCACCGCCGCCACCGGGAAACTCTCTAACATCAGTGAGATCTGGTCGCGCGCCACTTCCACCGGCACCGGATGCACCGCCCGCACCACATTCGCCGTTTCCGAAACCACGCACGTCACCGCCGTGAGTCCGTGTACCCGGAAATGCTGGAATGTTTTCAAATCCGCCTGGATCCCGGCCCCCGCCGAGCAATCCGAGCCAGCGATCGTCAGGGCCACGGGAAGCATGTTCGTCATGCCGCTTGATAGCGGGTGAGGCGTGCCGGGCAATGCCGGAAATTTTCC
>CAYXZE010000154.1:3278-6156 GCA_964469395.1 uncultured Luteolibacter sp. | reverse complement strand
TCCAACAACAAATCCAGCAAATACGCCGACGCTCCGGGCTACCTGAACCAAAGTGACATCCTGAGCAAACTCGGGCCGCTGCTCACCGTTCGCGGAGATACCCTGACCATCCGCGCTTATGGAGACAGCCGGGATCCCGCCGGCAAGGTCCTGGCCAGCGCCCGCTGCGAGGCCACCATCCAGCGGATGCCGGACTATGTGGATCAGGTCAGGGACCGACCCCAAGCCGTCTATGCCAAGCTCACTTCCGACATCAACCGCCGCTTTGGCCGACAGTATAAGGTGATTGCCTTCCGCTGGCTGTCCGATACTGAATGACCACCATGCCATCCATGCGATTCCGACCTTTCATTTCCTGCCTCGCACTGGCCCTGCTGCCGGCCACCTGGCTCTCCGCCCAATCCACCGGAAACAAGCCGCCGCCCCTGTGCGCCGTCTCGATTTTGGCACTGGGCCAGAGCAACCCGACCCGCTTCACCAGCCCCCAGGATTATCTGGCGAAATACAGCGGCATCGACAAACAGATCGATCAGGACATCCGCGCGATGATCGCATCGGGTGCTCCCGCACCGGTGCCGATTCCGGAAATGCCGGAGGAAAGGCCGCCGGGACCACTGATGGTCCTCACCGATGGCAAGGAGCGAAAGCCATTGGAATTTTCCCTCAACCTCGGCGGCATCTCCCGCCGCGTGCCCGCTCTCCAAGGTCAGAACCTCGATATTTACCTGGCCAAAAACGGTCCATCCAGCGCCAGTCCGCTCGAAGGCGGGAAACGCAAGATTCACTCCATTCCGATCGCCCCGGGATGCACGGAGTTGCTGCTGTTCTTCATCAAGCCGCCCACCACCAGTTGGAAAGGCTATCAGGTGAAACCGCTGGATATTTCGAAGCTTCCCGAGCGCTCGGTGCAGCTTGTCAATTTCTCCCGCCGCCCGCTTCTGGTCCGCCCGGACACCGGCGATCCGAATCCCCCGCCCGCACAAACGCTCCGCCCCGGCGGTCAACTCGTTTACCGCCCGTCCGACGGCGTCACCTCGGTGCGCATGATCTACTCGCTGCCGGAAACACCGGACAAGATCCTCTGCTCCGTGAATTGTGAAACGATCCCCAACCAGCGCGGCATCGCATACACCTTCGGTCTCGGGACTCCTGAAAACGGTGTGGACGTCGCCAGTCGCAGCCTCCGCCTGCCCATCGAGCCCCTCCCCGAGGCCCGGCAAGATCCCCAGACCACCCCGCCAGACGAAGCCGCGCCCGGGGAGTGAAGAGATTTGCACAGCGGCACGGAAAAACAAAGACCCAAGACTTCAACCAAGACACAAGAGAAGAGGGCTGTCGCCCGACTCTTCCTCTTTTCTTGTGTCTTGGGTCTTGCCGTCTTCTGTCTTTCCGCCGTTCCCCGTCTTACTTCATCGCATCATCAAAGCGGCAGATCGTAGCTGCGGCCGCCGACACCTTCATACCAGCGGAGGTAGGCGAGGTTGACCATCGAGTAGCCGCCGGGAGTCGGGTAATTTCCGGTGAAATACCAATCGCCGCAATCGCCTTTGATCGAGGCGTGGAGGTTCTCGATGCTTTGGAAAAGCACCTGCACCTCGCCGTCCCAGTCGATGCCTTCGGGATAAACCATCCGGCTGACTTCCGCGGAAATTTCCTCGTCGGTGAATGCCGCATACACTTCCTGAACACAGTTGCGCCGCTCGTCCGCCGGGCGATCCAGCTCTTTCCGGCAATCCTCGTAAATCCGGTCCAGCAGCGACTGCCTGCCCGCCCGACGGTGCAGATTCACCGCGGCCTGGAAGGCGATGAACTTGCCGAGCTCCGACATGTCGATGCCGTAACAGTCCGGATACCGGATCTGCGGCGCGGTGGAGCAAACGACGATTTTCGACGGCTTGGTGCGGGCCAGGATCTTGAGGATCGACTGCTTCAGCGTGGTGCCGCGGACGATCGAGTCATCCAGCACCACGAGGAAATCCCCCGGGCGGACGACGCCGTAGGAAATGTCATAAACGTGGGAAACCAGTTGGTCGCGCCCCTTCTCCTGGGAGATGAAGGTCCGCATCTTGATGTCCTTGTGGGCCACTTTTTCGCCCTGCGGCCAGTTGCGGAGAATCAGATCGTCCACCAGTTTGGCGGTTAGAGTTCCGTTCTCGCAGGCTTCGAGGATGGAGCCGCGCACTTCCTGGCGGCGATAGAGCCGGAGGCCGTCCATCAGGCCGTAGTAGGCGGTTTCCGCAGTGTTCGGAATGAAGGAGAAAATCGTCTTGTCGAACGCGCCGCCGATGGACTCGACGACTTGTGAGACGAGCGCCGCGCCCATCGCTTTCCGCTCGCGGTAAATCTGCGGATCGTTGCCGCGGGAGAAATAGATTTTCTCGAACGAGCAGGGCGTGAATTTCTGCGGCGGCGCGAAGGCGGAGTCAGACATCGTGCCGTCCGACTTGATGGTAATCATCGAGCCGGGATCGACGGCTTTCACCTCCCCGGCATCCGCCTCGAACACGGTCATCAGCGGCACCCGCTCGGAGGCGAAGGCGATGACCTCGTCCGTCACCAGCATGTGGCAGGGCCGGATGCCGCGCGGGTCGCGCATCACGAACATGTCGCCATTGCCGATCGCCCCGCAAATCGCGTAACCGCCATCCCAGGCGGCGGCGGACTCGGCCACGAGCTTCGGCACGTCGAGCGCGGCGGAGATCCGGGCGGGTATTTCCGCGCCGGGCACGCCTTCATCGCGCAGTTTCCGATAGAGATCGGTGTGGTGCTCGTCGAGGTGGTAGCCTATTTCCTCAAGCACCGTCTGCGTGTCGGTGCCGAAAACGGGATGCTGGCCGCGGTTGATGAGCACTTCATTGAGCGCGCCGGCGTTGGTCAT
>CAYXZE010000154.1:0-3268 GCA_964469395.1 uncultured Luteolibacter sp. | reverse complement strand
TTCCCCATCACCATGAGCGTGCGCGTCGGCCAGTTGCTGCGGCGCAGGTAAGGGTGGCAGGAACCCTCGTCGAAATCCCCGGACGTGCCGTATCGCAGGTGGCCGATGAGGATTTCACCGCCGAAATCGAAGTGTTTTTTGACGCTTTCCGGGTCCTTGTGATCCATCACGCCCTTGCGGGACAGCTTGTAGAAATTCTTGATTTCCTTGCGGAAAATCTCGGCGAGCGCGTCCTTTTCAATCCCCCGGCGGCGATTGACGTAGGGCTGGCCGATCGGCATGTCGATTTTCACACAGCCGATCCCGGTGCCGTCCTGGCCGCGGTTGTGCTGCTTTTCCATCAGCAGGAACAGCTTGTTCAGCCCCCACAGACAGGTTCCGTAACGATCGTAATAATAGGCCAGCGGTTTGCGGAGTCGCACCGCGGCGATCCCGCATTCGTGTGTGAGGAAGTCGCTCATTCGTGGGGAAATTCTAAAGTCACTCGCCGATTACGCAAACGCGGACACCCTCTTCGGGCACCATGCGGCCGAGGACACTGCCGCCGGCACCCGCCTTGAGGGCGGCTTCGACGTCGGCCTCGGCGACGATCGCCACCCAGCCGATGCCCATGTTGAAGGTGTGGAAACGGTCTTCCGCGTCCACGTGGGAAAGAAGTTTCTCAATGCCGGGAAGCTCCCAGCGCGGGATTTGCAGGTCGGCCCCCATGCCGCGGAACAGGCGTTCCAGATTTTCCGGAAGGCCGCCGCCGGTGATGTGGGACATCGCCTTCGGCTTCACGCCCGCCGCCTTGAGATCGCGGGTGACGTCATGATAGAGGCGGGTCGGCTTCAGCCATTCGCCGAGTTCTTCGTCGGTGACCTCGCCCGGGAACTCGTTGAGCACGCGGCGGACGAGCGACCAACCGTTCGCGTGGATGCTGTCCGACGCGTAGCCGATCAGGACATCGCCGACGGCCACCGTAGTCGGGTCGATGAGGTCCGGTTTTTCGGCGCAGCCGATGCAGAAACCGGAAAGCTCGATGACGTCGGTTGGCACGATGCCCGGCATTTCGGCGGTTTCGCCGCCGGCCAGGATGCAGTCGCAGGCTTCCAGATAATCGGCCATGCCGGAAATCAAGCGGGTGATTTTCTCCTCATGCAGCGCCGCGATGCCGATGTAATCGAGGAAAAGCAGCGGATCGCCGCCGGTGGTGAGGATGTCGTTCACGCTCATGGCGACGAGATCCTTGCCCGCCGTTTCGAGCAAATCGTGCTCCAGCAACAGCTCCAGCTTCGTTCCCACGCCGTCGCAGCCCGTCATCATGACCGGCTCCTTGTAGCTACTGAGATCGTAACAGGCCGCGAAAAGCCCGAAGGCCCCCCACAACTTGCGTGTCTGTTGAGTTCTCCGCACGTGTGTGCCGATGTCGCCCACGAGAGCGGCCGCTTTACGCGTGTCCACTCCTGCCTGTTGGTAAGTTAACTTGCCCGCCATATTCCGCTGCGCGAGTTCTACCCGCCACGTCCCTCCCGTCACGAAGAAAAACGCTTTGATTTTTTTAATCCCGTCATTCCGTCATTCCGTCATTCCGTCATTCCGTCATTCCTGTCATTCCTGTCATTCCTGTCCACCACACCACGGCATTTTTTAAAAAAACACCCCACCACCCCCACCAAATCCAAAAAATGATTGTCACCCGGATCGATTTATTTTAGATGCCTCAAAGGTAAGCGAGCCGGATATTCAAGCCATCTTGACAAAACCACCCGCATCCCAGGTCCCGGGACCTCCTTGATTCAAAAAACCACACATGCCTCAGTCTCCCCCATTCATCCAGCTCGGCTCCGGCCTTGAGATCGGTTATGGCAGCCCTCTCGCCAATTTCGGGAAAGAAGTGGCCTTGGGCGGCGGCACCCACTTTTTGATCGCCCGCAACGGTCGCGGCAAGACCACCCTGCTCCGCACGCTCGCTGGCACGTTGAAGCCGGTTTCGGGAAATTTCCGCCTCGGCGGCTTCGTGCAATACCTGCCGGAAGACCTCCGCTTCGACGCAGAAATCACCCCGGCGATGATCTTCCGCATGCTGCTGCCCAAGGCGCGCCGCCAGGAAGCGCTCGATCTCGCGGACCTCATCGAGCTGGACCTCAAAAAACCCTACGGCCGCCTGTCCACCGGTAACCGCCGCAAAACCAGCCTCATCATGGCCGAGTTTTCCGTGAAACCGGACACCGGCAACATCCTCCTTCTCGACGAACCATTCAGCGGCCTCGACGCCTTCGCCCGCCAGGCGTTCGAGGAAATCTGGAAAAAATCCACCGCCAACGTGCTGCGCCTGGTGAGCTGTCATCCGGACTACGACGCCATGGCCATGCCCAGCGCGCTGGTCATCGAGGGCAAACACGCCCGCCACCTCCAGGACCCCGACCAAACCTGGAGCGGCCTCAAAAACCTTTTGAACTGACCGATGCGCCTTTTCCGCCTCATCTTCGCCACCATTCTCCAGCGCAAGTCCTGGGTCATCTGCGCCTTCGCCGTGTTGACCCTGCCGTTCATCCTGCCGTGGATTTCCAGCGCCTCGGAAAAGCCCATCCTCGTGCAACCCGCCCGCATCCAGGCCGCCTGGGGCACGCTCTGGTGCTGCACGCTGCTGTGGGGCCTCTTCACCGCAGCCCGCGAAGGAGAAAGCAATGCCAAATCCGGCACCGGCGAGTATTTCCAGACCACCGGCATCTCCCCCACCCGCCAGTTGTTTGAAATCTGGCTCGCCGTTTTCTGCTTCGTCGCGCCGCTGGCACTTCTCACCGCTGCCATCTGCCAATTCGCCACCGCCCCCGCCGATCCCGCAGAACGCGCGATGTGGGGAATCCTCAACCTCCAATACCTCGCCATCTTCCTGCTCGCCATCGGGCCGCTGCTGGCCCTCGCCACCGCCCTCGCCTCCCGCTTCGGCGGCATCGCCGGCTTCGCCATCACCCTCAGCATCACCCTCTACGGCCTCTACGGCGTCGGCTATCTCGAAAGCATGTTAAAGCTTGAGCAAAATCCCGTCCTGCACGGCATCTGGCTCTTTTCCCCGCACTACCATTTCGCCGATCTGACCCAGCGCCTCTACTTCAAGACCGGAGCCCTCCCCGCAGGCGCGTTCTGGAATATCGCCTTCTATTTCACCGGAATCCTGGCAGTATATACAGGCATCTCCCGCCTTTGCTTCCGCACCAAAACAACCGCATAAAAAGTCGAAAAGTCGAAAAGTCGAAAAGTCGAAAAGTCGAAAAGTCGAAAAGTC
>CAYXZE010000153.1:0-6156 GCA_964469395.1 uncultured Luteolibacter sp. | reverse complement strand
CAAGGAGGGGCGATATCCGATCGCCCCGTCCATGGGAGGCCAATGAAAAGCGCCTTGCTCGGGTCATTGGCTTTTTCATGGGCTGTGCGGACAGGAATGTCCGCACCCCTTAAGTTGGCTCTGCCGCCTTCGGCTTGTGGGTAACGGGCGGGACATGCCGGAGCCGTCCGAGGCCGGCTTCCAACAAAAACCCCCGTCGCGGCATGCCGGACGGGGGTGTGAATGGAATGCGGGAGGTCGCGGATCAGGCGTCTCCGGTCTTTTCGGCTTCGGGAGCGACTGCGGCGGGTGCCGGAGTTTCTTCCGCAGCTTGCGGGGCGATCTCTGCGGCAGCCTCTGCGGGAGCGGTGGAGGCGAGGACGACGCGGGCGGGTTGCTCGGAACGGTTGCGCTCTTCCTGGTCTTCACGCTCGTCCTGGCCCTTGGATTTGGCACCGGAAACGGTCATTTTACGACCCATGAAGTGTTGGTCGTGAAGGACCTCCACGGCGCGGACCGCTTCGTCCATGCGGAGCATTTCCACAAACCCGTAGCCTTTGGAGCGGTGGGTGCTGCGGTTGTAAACGATCTCGACGTTGCGGACGCCGCCGATGCCTTTGAAGAGTTCCTGAAGGTCTTGCTCGGTCACGTCGTAGGACAGGTTGCCGACATAGACGCGGGTGGACTCGACGCTCTTCGGGTCGCCGCCACGGGGACGGTCGCCACGCGGAGTGCGTTCTTTCGGCTGGCGCTCGCCTTCCGCACGGGGTTCGCGCGGGGCGCGGGGTTCACGCGGGGGACGGGCATCGCCTTCGCCGGAACGGGCGTTGCGGGTGTTCGACTTCGGCGCGCGCTCGCTTGGGAACGGCGTGGACTCGGATTTGCGCTCGGAGCGCTCCTGGCGGGCGGGCGGCGTCGGGGTTTTCGGGCCGAGGCCGATGGCCTTGAGGATTTTTTGCCAGAGGCTCAGCTTGACCGGCGCGTAAGTGCGGGCCGGGCGGGGAGCCTGCGGGCGGAATTCCTCGGAGCGGTTGTTGCCGCGGCCTTGGGATTGGCTGCGGTCGTTGCGGAAATCGCGGGAACCGCGCTCACCACCACCTTCGCGGCGGTCGTTGTTGCGGTTGCGGTTGGAGCCTCCGCGTGAGCGGCGGCGACGGCTGTCTCCCGAGTTGCGGGAATCGTGTGTTGCGTTTGACATGGTGTCAGTGGGGTATGGTTTCAGGCGGCCCGGCGCGGCGGGTTCAGGAGAACCCGGCAATGCTGGCAGGACCTCGTGCTGACCGGCATGACTCCGACAATCCGGCTTATCGGTGCCGGGATGAAGCTCCGCAGCCTGCGGAAGGACACTTCACCGTATCAGGAGAACAAGCCGGCTTGCGCCGCCGCCCGTGAGGCAGGCATTCCGGCGTTCCTAGCCGCAGGCCGATTTCACGAACCCGGAGAAAATGGGGTGAATCTGTAGGCACTCGGCCGGATGCGGGCAAAGGAGGTAGGGAAATACCTGCTCGACGGGGAAGCTAAAGGGATTTGGGGCTTTGGCAAGGCTGGAACCGGATTGCGGGAGATTTAGCCTGGAAGGGAAGATGGCCGTTCTCATTTCTGAATTTAGGTTCAATCAGGTCGGTTCGGTCCATCATGCGCCGGCAATGATTCCCCGCAGCCGGATGTCGTTCCCGAACTGCTGGAAATCGATTTCCTCCAGATGCCGCGATGCCTTCAGCCCGGCTCCGGCAAGCCCTGGCGACGGCCCGCCGCAGAGCATCGGCGCGTAGTAAACGACCACTTCGTCGATCAATCCGGCTTCGAACAGCGCGGAGGAAAAGACCCCGCCCGCCTCGACCATCACGGTTAGGACGCCTTGCTCCCGGGCCAGTCCGCGCAGCGTTTGCTCCAGATCATGGCGGGGGCGGATCAGGGTCCGCTCGCGCCATTCGTCGGCAAACAACGGCGCGTTCCGAGGCATGGTTTCCGGTTTGTCGGTGGCGACGACGCGCCATGGCTGCGGGCGCCCTTCCAGAAATTCCGGCACGCGGATGGTCAGGGCGGGGCGGTCGCGGCGCACGGTCTCGCCGCTTGTCAGAACGGCGTCCACGGTGGAGCGGAGTTTCTGGACATCGGCGCGGGCGAGTTCGCCGGTGAGCCACTGGCCTTCGCCCGGCGGGCGGGTGATGCGGCCGTCGAGGCTCATGGCGGTTTTCCAGATCACCCATGGCAGGCCGGTTTCGCGGACTTTGAAAAACGGGCGCAGCAGTTTTTCCGCCTCATCGGCGCAGATGCCGGAAACCACTTCGATGCCCGCCGCTTTCAACAAGGCGTCCGCCCGTCCGGCATGGTCGGGATTCCGGTCCACGCAGGCGTAAACCACCCGCGCCACGCCGGCGTCGATGAGTCCCTGCGTGCAGGGCGGCGTGCGGCCGTGCGTGGAGCAGGGTTCCAGAGTGATGTAAACCGTCGCGCCGCGGACGTCGCGCCCGGCGGCATCCGCCAGCGCCTCGCGCTCGGCGTGCGGTTGTCCGGCGGCGCGGTGCCAGCCTTTTCCTAACAGCTCCCCGTCCCTGACGATCACCGCGCCCACCGGTGGATTCGGCGCGGTGCGGCCGAGACCTTTCCGGGCCTCTTCCAAAGCGAGCCGCATCCAGTGGACATCCCGGCTCATGCGGCGGGAGAGTTCGTTTTTACCGGCTCGTTCTTCACCGCCGCGGTCCGCTCGATGCCGGTTTCCGAAAAGCGTTTTTCGATCATGAACCGCAAGTCGCTGGCCACCACGTCCGCGTTCGTTTTTTCATTGAACTCGGTCCAGTAATAAATCGCGAAGAGGTTAGCGGTTTCGGCGAGGTCCTCGAAGGTGACGATGGGCGTGGGTTCCTTCAGGATCAAACCGTGCCGCTCCACGCATTCCTTGAGGATATCGGCCACCTGCTGCGGGGAGGATGCGGGGGCGGCGCGCACCGGCAGCATGCGGCGGACACGGCGGTTGGACAGGGTGAGGTTCGTGACCCGGTTTTCGAGAAACAGCGAGTTCGGCACCAGGGTTTCCTTGCCGTCCCCCCCGCGCAGCACGGAGGAGCGGGTGTTGATTTCCGTGATGGTGCCAGGCCCGCTGCCGATGTCCACGATGTCGCCCACGCGGATTTTCCGCTCGAACAGGACGATGATGCCGCAGATGAAATTCTTAATCAGCGTCTGCGTGCCGAAGCCGAGGCCGATGGCCAGCGCGCCGCCGAAGAACGCGAAAACGGTCAGCGGGATTTTCAGGAAATTCAAAGTGGCCACCGCGAGCAGGAAGCCGATCACGATCATCAGCCAGTTGCTCAGGGTTTTCGCCTGGGCCTCCGCAACGTGGCCGCGGCGGACGACCACGCTTTGCAGCCGGTTGTTGATCCGGCGCAAAATGACATAGGCGATGCCGAAAAATACGAACGCGACGATGAAGCGCCCCAGCGACACGCCCCGTTTTTCGGTAATCGGCACGCCGCCGATCATGACCGTATCATCATAGTGAAAAACCTCGAAGCCCCAGATCCGCTTGAGGCAGTCCCGGGTGAATGCCGCGCCCTGCGAAACTTTTTCCGTGAGCGGTTTGGCGATTTCGGATTGATCGAACTCATCGAGCCAGCGCTTCAACAACCGGCGCTGGGTGGAAATGGATTGGGACACCCGCTGCTTCACGGTCTGCTTGTCCCAAAGCGCGGCCCGGATTTCATGGAGCGGAAGCAGCCGCGGGTCCTCGCCGGCGATGGAGGTCGCGCGCGACTCTTGTTTGCCGATGTCCGCATGGATCGCCACCAGCTCGTTGCCGGCAACGATGTCCCAGGCGTTGAGACGGTCGAAACGGGTTCGCAATTCCCGCAGGGCGGCTTCGCGTTCCTTTTGATCCCGCGACACCATCAGGACCCGGCGGTTCTGATAGGCGTCGGGGATATAGGATTCCAGTTGTTCTAACGACTCCAGGGTCTCGGCAACCACCTGCAGGGATTCCACCCGGGTTTCCGAGGCTTCCATTTTGACGGTGGCCAGGGCTAGCTCGGGAGTTTGGTCGAGCGGCGTGCCCGCGGGAGTGGCCTTGAGCAAGGCGTCGAGCGTCGCCTGCATGCGGATTTTCACCGCGTTCGCATCCTGCAGGCGCTTGCGGATGGCGGCGGTTTCCTTGCGCAGCGCGGCCTTGCGGTCGGCGGCGGCTTTCTTGACTTTCGCCAGGTCCTCCTCGCTGAATGACGGGTTCTTTTTCGCGATCGAGATCTGCCGGTCCAGCAGTGAAAGCTGGATTTTCGCGGCCTCCGCCTGGTCCTGCAACAGGGCGACGTTGCTTTGAAGATAGGTGGCCCGCAGTGCCAGCGAGCGGGATTTCGCGCGGTTGGCGGTGAGTTTCCATTTTGCGGCACTGTCATTTCCGGGATTGTCGGCAGCGTCCGCCAGCACCCGCCTGTCAGACTCCTCGTCCCGCCGCGCCTCGTCCTGAATCCCCGTGAGGGTGCGGCCGAAAAGCTCTAACGAAGACCGATAGGAAGCCGCTTTTCCCCGAATGGAATCCTGTTGGTTGACCAGCTCGTCGATCATCAGGATCGAATAAGGCGGCTTGTCGGTGAATCCGGTCCATGCGGCATCGGCGGCGCGTGCCACCTCCAGGGCCTTGCGGGCCTCCGGAATGGAGGCGAGAATCTTCTGATGGCGATTGATGCCGAGAATGATTTGTTCGAGATCCCGGCGGTAATCGGCGAGGGCGGCGGCATCGATCCCTTCCGGCAATTGGCTTTCCGCGCCCGGCTCGTTGATGCGGGTGAAAGCGGCACGCGCCTCCTTGAGCCATTGCTGGAGACGGGCCTCGGTCGCCTCCGGAGTTTCTGCTGCGGGAGCGGCTTCCTTCGCGGGCTTTTCCGGAAGAGAGGGAAGCTTGGCATGCAACGGCGCGGTGAACGCCAGAAGGCCGAGAAAAATAAAGAATGGTCGCCGGGTGAAAAATCTCATGGCAAAGGAGGGAAATCCGGCAGCGATACCGCGCACGAATTCCGCCTGCGGTTCAATCCTTCGTCGCGGGTATTTTCCGGAATACTCCGCGATAGGGTTTGGTGGGATTTCCCTTGGGTGTGAAAATTCCCGCATCCACGAGGGATTGAAACCCTTCGGCCGGAGTCATTTCACGAAGATGCCTTCGCAAGTTCTCGGCAGCGGTTTCGCGTTCGTTCAGTTGCTGTTTTGCCACTGGCTTTGACATAGCTCAGGATGGACGGAAATATCCGACGATGCAAGCGGGATCCCGGACGGCAATCTGGATGTGAGACTTGCGCCGGATGGTTGACTCGGGGAAGGCGGGTTCGCCTTCCTGAAAAACGCCTCGGACGGACTGAAAGCGAGGTTGATCGGGATTTGTCTGTTGAAACTTGCCGATGGCCCAGTTGATCACCGCGCAATCCAGGCGCCGGAGAAGCGTGTCCGAGTCTTGTGCATGGGCCGGAGAGTTGGAAAAGCTGCCGTCCAAAGCTGTTGTAGCCTCACGGAACGACGGGAAAACGTCGGCGAGCACATTGGTGAAGTAGGTGTCGAGCAGATCGAAGCAGTTTCCCAAATGCAGAATAGCGCCGATGACAGCGGGCTTCCGAATTTTTCCCCGAACCTGTTGCTGTCGCGCCCAGTCCAGCGCGCGGGACGGTCCGTGCTCCCAGAAATAGATCCCGTGCCCGAGCCAGTCGTAGTCATTTTGGCTCGGCTTCAGACTTCCCTCCTTCTCCAGAACATCATGCGCCACACTGGCATCACAGCCATGATAGGCGATCACAAGGCGTTGGTAAGCGGCGTAATTCATCGTTCAAACATCCCCGCGGTGGTCTTTTTCCAACTGGATGCGGTCGGCGAGGTTGCGGGCTTTCACGCTGTTGCGCTTGGCCCAGCGCTCGACGGCCATCTGGCGCTTTTCCGAGCGCTTCCTCAGCGCAGCGATCTCGTTTTCGAGGTTGAGGAAATTCTCATAGCGCGCGGGATCGAGCGTGCCGGCCTCCACGGCGGCGCGGATCGCGCACTTGGCGTCCTTGCGGTGGCTGCAATCGGAGAACTTGCAATCGCCTGTTAGAGCGGCCACGTCGGCGAAGCTGTCGCGCAGGGTCGCCTCGTCGGTCCACATCTGGATTTCCCGCATGCCGGGGTTGTCGATGAGCATGCCGGTGCCGGGCAGCGGAACGAGTT